>NZ_JBHZGV010000012.1:0-245932 GCF_043359985.1 Comamonas trifloxystrobinivorans | reverse complement strand
TTCTATAGCGGGGTTTGCGGGGCTGACTCATGCAGCAAGCCTACCGCTGGAAGAGCAACGATTTATGCAACAACGCCTGCACGCGTTCTCCCTGATTTTCAACATAACGTAAGTCACTCAAGGCCGCAGCCTGCGGCCTAGCATTTATGTATGCAACCTGTATGAATGAACATTGCCAAAATCCATCATAAAATCATTGCCAGCTTTTCGAGCTTACACATTCTAAACCAGAGACCAATTTACAGATGAATTAGCAAAGCTGTCTTGATCAACTGGCTCGAGGCGCTTGAGCAAGAAAATTGTAATAGGGCGTTTCTAGCAAGAGCGGTGGCTCGTATATGCCAATTGGTTAAGCCCTAACCGCTGGAAAAACAAAACCGCCTTGAGTTTTGCACTCAGGCGGTTTTGGTTTTATGCGTAACGGTTTTTCAGCGTTTGCTGTCACCTACAAAAAACTCAAACATCAATATTCCCAGCTCGCAGAGCGTTCGACTCAATAAAGTCGCGGCGGGGTTCCACTTCGTCACCCATCAGCATGGTGAAGACGCGGTCGGCTTCGATGGTGTCGCTGACCTTTACTTGCAGCAGGCTGCGCACCTCGGGGTTCATGGTGGTTTCCCAGAGTTGCTCGGGGTTCATTTCGCCCAGGCCTTTGTAGCGTTGGCGGGCGGTGGTGCGCTCGGCTTCGGCAATGAGCCATTGCATGGCTTGGCGGAAGTCGCCGACCTTTTCGGTCTTGGCTTTTTCGCCTTCGCCGCGGGTGACCTTGGCACCTTCGCTGAGCAGGCCGTGGAAGTGTTGTGCCTCGGCGGCCAGGGCGGCGTAGTCGGGGCCTTGCACGAACTCTTGCGTGATGATGGAGCTTTTGATGTTGCCGTGGTGGTGGCGGCTGATGCGCAGGATGGGCTTTTCGGTGTGTGGATCGAGCTCGCCGGTCACTTCGGCGGGGACGCCGGTGGTGGTGAGTTCGCGCAGCTTGGCCTCTAGCACAGGGGCGCAGACCATGGCGTCGTCGAGCGTGTCGAGTTTGATTTGCACGCCATCGGCAATGGCGCGCAGGGCTTCGGCGTCCAGGTAGGACGAGAGGCGGTCGATCACGGTTTCGGCAGCCAGGTGCATGTTGGCCAGGCGGGCCAGTTCTTCGCCTTCGATGGTGCGCGGGGCGGCGCCACCGGTGGTGACATTGGCGTTTTGCAGCGCTACGCGCAGCAGGAACTGGTTGAGCGCGGGGCCGTCTTTCAGGTATAGCTCTTCCTTGCCGTTTTTCACCTTGTACAGCGGAGGCTGCGCAATGTAGATGTGGCCGGCTTCCACCAGGTCAGGCATTTGGCGGTAGAAGAAGGTGAGCAGCAGCGTGCGGATGTGGGCACCGTCCACGTCCGCGTCGGTCATGATGATGATGCGGTGGTAGCGCAGCTTGGCCAGGTTGTAGTCGTCACTGCTGCTTTTGCCCGAGTCTTCGGTGGCTTTGCCGATGCCGGTGCCGAGCGCGGTGATGAGCGTGACGATTTCGTTGCTGGAGAGCAGCTTTTCGTAGCGGGCTTTTTCCACGTTCAGGATCTTGCCACGCAGCGGCAGAATGGCCTGGAATTTGCGGTCGCGGCCTTGTTTGGCCGAGCCGCCTGCGGAGTCACCCTCGACGATGTAGATTTCGGACAGCGCCGGGTCTTTTTCTTGGCAGTCAGCCAGTTTGCCGGGCAGACCCATGCCGTCGAGCACGCCTTTGCGGCGCGTCATTTCGCGGGCTTTGCGGGCGGCTTCACGGGCGCGGGCAGCGTCGATGATTTTGCCGCACAAGATTTTGGCGTCGTTGGGCTTTTCTTCCAGGTATTCGGCCAGGGTTTTGGCGACGATGTCTTCCACCGGCGCACGCACTTCGCTGGAGACCAGTTTGTCTTTGGTCTGGCTGCTGAACTTGGGCTCAGGCACTTTGACCGAGAGCACGGCGCACAGGCCTTCGCGCATGTCGTCGCCGGTGACTTCGACCTTGGCTTTTTTGGCCAGTTCGTTTTGTTCGATGTATTTGCCGATGACGCGGGTCATCGCCGCACGCAGGCCGGTGAGGTGGGTGCCGCCGTCACGCTGCGGGATGTTGTTGGTAAAGCAGAGTACCGATTCGTTGTAGCCGTCGTTCCACTGCATGGCCACTTCCACACCGATTTCGGTGCCGGGAATGCCGCCGTAGCTTTCAGCCGGGCGCGAGCCGGTGGCGTAGAACGGCGTGGGGTGCAGTACCTTTTTGTTGGCGTTGATGAAGTTGACAAAGCCTTGCACGCCGCCGGCGCCAGAGAAATCGTCTTCTTTGCCGTCGCGCTCGTCTTTGAGGCGAATGCGCACGCCGTTGTTCAGGAAAGAGAGTTCGCGCAGGCGCTTGGCCAGGATTTCGTAGCGGAACTCGTAGTTTTCTTTGAAGATTTCCTGGTCGGGCAGAAAGTGCACTTCGGTGCCGCGCTTTTCGGTGGTGCCGACGATGCGCATGGGCGATGTTTCAAAGCCGTCGATCACTTCGATCAGGCGGTTTTGTACGTGGCCGCGCGAGAAGTCGATTTGGTGCACCTGGCCTTCGCGGCGTACCACCAGTTTGAGTTTGATGGACAGCGCGTTCACGCAGGAGACGCCCACGCCGTGCAGGCCGCCCGAGACTTTGTAGCTGTTCTGGTTGAATTTGCCGCCGGCGTGCAGCTCGGTCAGTGCGATTTCGGCGGCCGAGCGCTTGGGCTCGTGCTTGTCGTCCATTTTCACGCCGGTGGGGATGCCGCGGCCGTTGTCGACCACCGACAGCGAGCCGTCGGCGTGGATGGTGACGAGGATGTCGTCGCAGTAGCCGGCGAGTGCTTCGTCGATGGAGTTGTCCACCACTTCGAACACCAGGTGGTGCAGGCCGGTGCCGTCGGAGGTGTCGCCGATGTACATGCCGGGGCGCTTGCGCACGGCCTCCAGGCCTTCCAGGATCTGGATGGCGCCTTCGCCATAGCCGCCTGCATCAGGTTGCTGGGGCGTGCTGGGAGTGGATTCCGGCTGGTTTTCTGCGGTCATGAAGCTGCCTTGGTACTGCAAAAACAGGGGCCGCTGGCGCGAGCCCTGTTTTGAATTCAATTAATTACTTGGCCGAGAGTGCTGGCGTATGGCATGGCCTTGCCAGCAGCTCTCTTGGTGGTTGCGATGGGCTTACATGCGCATGGGCATTACCACGTATTGGAAGTTGGCGTTTTCCGGGTTGGTGATGAGGGCTGAGTTGTTGTTGTCGGCAAAGTCGATGCGCACCATGTCTTGGCCCATGTTGGAGAGCACGTCGATCAGGTAGGTGACGTTGAAGCCGACTTCGACAGCCGGGCCGCCGTAGTCGATATCGAGCTCGTCCACCGCTTCTTCCTGCTCGGCGTTGTTGGCGGCAATGCGCAGGGTGCCGGGCTCGATGGTCAGGCGCACACCCTTGAACTTGTCGCTGGTCATGATGGCCGTGCGCTGCATGCTGGCCAGCAGCGGGGCGCGGCCGAGCACGATGTGGTTGGGGTGGTTGCGCGGGATGACGCGGTTGTAATCGGGGAACTTGCCTTCGACCAGTTTGGTGACGAATTCCATGCCGGCAAAGGTGAAGCGGGCCTGGTTGCTGGCAAATTGCATTTCGATGACGGGCTGGTTGTCGCCACTGGCGTCAGACAGCAGGCGTTGGAGCTCCAGCACGGTTTTGCGCGGCAAGATCACTTCTTGCTTGGGCACTTCCACATCGAGCGTGGCGCTGGCAAAGGCCAGGCGATGGCCGTCGGTGGCCACCAGGCTGAGCGTGTTGCCTTCGGCCACGAACAAGATGCCGTTGAGGTAGTAGCGGATGTCTTGCACGGCCATGGCGAAAGAGACCTGGCTCATCAGGTCTTTCAACACCTTTTGCGGCACGCTGAAGGCGGGGCCGAAAGAGGGCGCCTCTTGCACCAGCGGAAAGTCTTCCGCGGGCAGGGTTTGCAGCGTGAAACGGCTTTTGCCGCCTTTCAAGATGACCTTGCTTTGCTGGGTTTCCAGGCTCACGGTCTGGTCGCCGGGCATGGTTTTGAGGATGTCGATCAGCTTGCGCGCGCCCACCGTGGTGGTGAAGTCGCCCATGTCGCCACCGAGCTCGGCCGTGGTGCGGATCTGGATTTCCAGATCGCTCGTGGTCAGCTGCAGCGCATTGCCGGTTTTGCGGATGAGCACATTGGCCAGGATGGGCAGGGTGTGGCGCCGCTCGACGATGCCGGCTACCGATTGCAGGACGGCGATGACTTTGTCTTGTGTGGCCTTGAGGATAATCATTTCAACCTCTTGTCAAATTGCGGTGTTGTTGTGGACAGCAGCCATGTAAGGAGCCCCCTCTGCCCCTGTCCCGTCTGCCATTGTGCCTGCGCCGGGCTGGCGGTTGGCAAATACGAAAGTTTCCATTGGTTAACCCTTGAGCGTCTGCTCGAGCACGTGCAGTTGCTGGTTCAGCTCGGTGAGTTGCTGGCGTTCGCCACCAATTTTGCGCACGGCGTGCAGCACGGTGGTGTGATCGCGGCCGCCAAAGAGTTCGCCAATTTCGGGCAGACTTTTTTGCGTGAGTTCCTTGGCCAGGTACATGGCAATCTGGCGCGGGCGGGCAATGCTAGCCGGGCGCTTTTTGCTGTACATGTCGGCGACTTTGATCTTGTAGTAGTCGGCCACCGTTTTTTGGATGTTCTCTACGCTGATCTGGCGGTTTTGGATGCTGAGCAGATCGCGAAGCGCCTCGCGTGCCAGCTGGATGGAGATTTCCTTCTGGTTGAAGCGCGAGTAGGCCAAGATTTTGCGCAGCGCGCCTTCGAGCTCGCGCACGTTGGAGCGCACGTTTTTGGCGACGAAGAAGGCCACTTCCTCGGGCATTTCGGTGCCTTCAGCGCGGGATTTGTTGATCAGAATGGCAACGCGCATTTCCAGCTCGGGCGGCTCGATGGCCACCGTCAAGCCCGAGTCAAAGCGGGACACCAGACGCTCGTGGATGTTGGCCAGACCCTTGGGGTAGGTGTCTGAGGTCATCACGATGTGGCTCTTTTTGGCCAGCAGCGCTTCAAAGGCGTTGAAGAATTCTTCTTGCGTACGGTCTTTGTTGGCAAAAAACTGCACGTCGTCGATCAGCAGCAGATCGAGCGAGTGGTAGCGCTCTTTGAATTCGTCAAAGGTGCGGCGCTGGTACGACTTGACCACATCCGAAACAAATTGCTCGGCGTGGATGTAGAGAACTTTGGCGTCCGGGTTGTCGGCTAGCAGTTTGTTGCCCACGGCGTGTACCAAGTGGGTTTTACCCAGACCGACACCGCCATAGATAAAGAGCGGGTTGTACAAGTGGCCGGGCGAGGCCGCCACGTGCATGGCCGCCGAGCGCGCCATGCGGTTGGCCGTACCTTCGACCAGCGTGTCAAAAGTGAGCGCCGGGTTGAGCCGGTTGCGGAAGTTGTTGCCTGCGCTGGTGCTATCGCTTTCAGAGCTGCTGGCGCTAGAGGCGGCGGCGTTGCCTTCGGTTTGCTGTACGTTGTCGCGGTACAGCTCGGGGGCAAAAACCTGGGAAGCGGCTTGGCCCGCGTGGTTGCGGCTGGCCGGCCCATACGAAGGGCCCAGGCCCAAACCGGCCGAGGTGCCACTGTTTTGGCTGGCCGGGCCGCCGGCCGTGCGTACCGGGCGCACAACGGTGCGCACAGCCGCATCGCGCTGGGCGATGGTCAGTTCGATGGCGACCGGTTGGCCGTAGGTTTCTTCCAGCATCGCGGCCAGGCGGCCAGCGTACTGGGCGCGGATCCAGTCGAGCTTGAAGCGGTTGGCGACGTAGAGCGTGACCTTGGACAAGTCGTCTGCCACCACGGCGGTCAGCGGCTTGATCCAGGTGTTGAACTGTTGCTCGGGCATTTCTTGGGCCAGTTGTTCAACAACTGCGCGCCACAATCCTTGGCCCAGGCTGGCTTCATCCATTGCAATCTCTTGGAAATATCCGTCCCCATGCACTCTTGTTGTTGTGGATAAGGGGGAATGTTGATCGACCTGCTATTGTAGCTTGTGCAAAAGTTATCCACATGACAGGACTATCCGCGTAAACGCGGAGCGCTTTTGTCCGTGGTTTGCGCTAGCACCGCACAAAGCAAGGGGAACGCATCTTAGCGAAAAACCGCCTAAATAACCCAAGCAATTGCCAAGCTTGACAAACGCTGCGATAATTTGCGGTTTCCCTGCTTGGCAGGGCGAATGTTACGCGCGCGATTCGCTTGGGCGGGCCTGGCAGCAATGCTGGCACGGCTTGGCGGACAGCGCACTATTTCACCGGTGTTGCGCTTGAGCAGGGCTTGAGCTTGGTCGCTGTAGCGCCTCGTACTATTTATTAATAGGTAGTGAGGGCGGCTCGGTTGCCACCAAACCGGAACCAAGCCTCTCTAGGAATTGCATCATGAAACGTACTTACCAACCTTCCAAAGTCCGCCGCGCCCGTACCCACGGTTTCCTCGTCCGCATGAAGACCAAGGGTGGCCGTGCTGTGATCAACGCACGCCGCGCCAAGGGCCGCAAGCGTCTGGCCGTCTAAGGCTGGTTGGGTGGCCGGCACCTGCCCAGCAGGTGCCAGGCAGTGCTCCGGCAGATCGCGCTTTATGCATCGCCTCAAGACACGCCCCCAGTTTCAGGCCGCCATGGCTGGCGGAACCATTGCACGGACACCGCATTTCGCGCTGCACCGCCTGGTTCTGACAGCCCAGACCCCAGGCAGCAGCGCAGCTGCCGCTCCATCAGGGCCTGGTGCCATGCCTTCCGAGGCGGCACCAAAGGCCCTTTTTGCGTTGCATGGCAGCTGGCTTGGTGCCATGGTGCCCAAGCGCTGGGCGCGGCGCGCGGTAACGCGCAATGCCATCAAACGGCAGATTTACGCCGTGACCGCCTTGCACGAAGAGCAGTTGCAGCAACCGGTGGCCGCCCACGTGGTGCGCCTGCGCAGCACGTTTGACCGCAAGCAGTTCATCAGCCCCAGCTCGGACGTGCTCAAACAAGCCGTGCGGGCCGAGCTGCAGCAATTGTTTGCCTATGCGCGCAAGGCCGATGCCAAGGCCGCAGCCGCTGCTGCGCAGGCGTCTGCCAAACCCAGTGCCAATGCCAATGCCGCGCTTTCGGCGCCGGAGCATGGCGTATGATGCAACGCTTGCTCATGGGTCTGGTGCGCGCTTATCGGCTGCTGCTGAGCCCATGGCTGGGTTCGGCCTGCCGGTTTGAGCCTACGTGCTCTGCATATTCCTTGCAGGCGCTGGAACAGCATGGAGCTGCCATGGGCAGCTATTTGACAGTGCGCCGCCTGGCGCGCTGCCATCCCTGGTGCGAGGGCGGCCTTGATCCGGTCCCCGAGCATCCGCGCTGGTTCAGTCGTCTGGTAAGCCCCGCTGATTCATCCTCTTCCCCCTCCGAGAAGTCTTCATGAACGATATTCGCCGCACCATCTTGTGGGTGATATTTGGTTTCTCACTGGTCCTGCTCTGGGACAAGTGGCAAATCCACAATGGCCGCAAGCCCACCTTTTTCCCCACGCCCGAAGTGACGGCGCAACAGCCCGCTGCCGATGGCAGCAAGACCGAGGCTGGCGTTCCCGCTACCACCGCGCCTGCTGCCAACGCCAGCAATGTGCCTGGCACCGCCGGTGCTGATGGCGCAGCCGCTGCTGCGGTGAAGCGCGAGAAGGTGACGGTTGCTTCCGATCTGTTCCGCCTGACCTTTGATGGCGAAGGCGGTTCGCTGGTGGGTGCTGAGTTGCTCAAGTACACCGACCAAGAGGACAAGACCAAGCCCGTCAAGCTGCTCGACGAGAGCGCTGCCCGCGTTTACGTTGCGCAGACCGGCCTGATTGGCGGCAACTTCCCCACGCACAAGACGGTGATGACGGCCAAGCCCGGCGCCCGTGAGCTGGCCGACGGCCAGAACGAGCTGAGCGTGGTGTTTGAATCGCCTGATCTGGGCGGCGTGAAGCTGGTCAAGACCTGGACGGTCAAGCGCGGTGATTACGCCATCGGCCTGAAGCAGGAAGTGGTGAACACGGGCTCGGCGCCAGTGAACCCGCAGCTGTACCTGCAGCTCACCCGCGACGGCAACAAGCCAGCGGGCGAATCGTCGTTCTATTCCACCTTCACCGGCCCGGCCGTTTACACCGAGGCCAAGAAGTACCACAAGGTGGACTTCTCGGACATCGAGAAGGGCAAGACCGACAGCATCGACAAGTCGGCTGACAACGGCTACGTGGCCATGGTGCAGCACTACTTTGCCAGCGCCTGGCTGCTGCCCCAAGGCATGCAGCGCGACATTTATGCGCGCAAGGCCGGCAACAACCTGTACTCGGTGGGCCAGATCACGCACATCGGCCAGATCGAGCCCGGCCAGAGCAAGGCCGTGGAAGCACGCCTGTTTGTGGGCCCGCAAATCGAAAAGACCCTGGAAGCAATTGCCCCTGGCTTGGAACTGGTCAAGGACTACGGCTGGGTGACGATTTTGGCCAAGCCGCTGTACTGGCTGCTGGACAAGCTGCACAGCTTTATCGGCAACTGGGGCTGGTCGATTGTGGCGCTGGTGCTGCTGCTGAAGATTGCTTTCTACTGGCTCAATGCCAAGGCCTACGCTTCGATGGCCAAGATGAAGGCCATCAACCCCCGCATCCAGGAAATGCGCGAGCGCCTGAAAGACAAGCCGCAGCAGATGCAGCAAGAGATGATGCGCATCTACCGCGAGGAAAAGGTCAACCCCATGGGTGGCTGCTTCCCGATCATCATCCAGATTCCGGTGTTCATTGCGCTGTACTGGGTGCTGCTGTCGTCGGTGGAAATCCGCAACGCGCCTTGGATCGGCTGGATCCACGATCTGTCGGTGCCCGATCCGTTCTTCATCCTGCCTATCGTGATGACGCTGTCGTCGCTGCTGCAGACGGCACTGAACCCGGCTCCGCCTGACCCGATGCAAGCCAAGATGATGTGGATCATGCCGCTGATGTTCAGCGTGATGTTTTTCTTCTTCCCCGCGGGCCTGGTGCTGTACTGGTGCACCAACAACATCTTGTCGATTGCGCAGCAGTGGATCATCAACACCCGCATGGGCGTGCCACCGCAGTTCAATCTGCCCAAGTTCAAGTAAGCATTTTGTCAATGCAGGGATTGCCTAGGTAGGCAATCCCGTACGCCCCCGACCAACGGCCGCTTTTGCGGCCGTTTTTTCGTTAGCATGGTCTGTTTCAGACGTTGTTAAACAACCCGGGGGTTCATGTATGGCAAAAGTTGCAGGTTTTCGCCCCAGCGCCTTGGCGCTGGCTGTGTTGTTGTGTGCTGGCGCTGCCCAGGCGGCCACCCTGCGCTGGGCCGGCGCCAACGACATTCTGACGCTCGATCCGCACGCGCAGAACCACCAGACAACGCACGCCTTCTTGCAGCAGGTGTACGAGCCGCTGGTGCGCTACGGCAAGGATTTCCAGCTGGAGCCCGCATTGGCCACCAAGTGGACCGAGGTGAGCCCCACGCAATGGCGCTTTGAGCTGCGCAAGGGCGTGAAATTCCACGACGGTGCGGCCTTCACGGCTGACGACGTGGTGTTCTCGCTCACCCGCATCATGACGCCGCCCTCGAACATGATGAGCGCGACGCAAAGCATCAAGGAAGTGAAGAAGGTGGATGATTTCACCGTCGACCTGATCTTGAAGGGCCCCAACCCCATCTTGCTGCGCGAGCTGACCGAAGCGCGCATCATGAACAAGGCCTGGGCCGAGAAGAACAACTCGGTCAAAACCCAAGACTACGCGGGCAAGGAAGAGTCTTACGCCAGCCGCAACACCAACGGCACGGGCTCGTTCATCGCCACCGGCTGGCAGCCCGACGTGAAGCTGACCCTGAAGAAGAACGCCGCCTGGTGGGACAAGCCCACCGGCAACGTGGACGAAGTGGTGTTCACGCCCATCAAATCGGCCGCTACCCGTACGGCAGCGCTGATCTCGAACCAGGTCGATTTCATGGTGGACCCACCTCCACAAGACCAGGAACGTATCAAGAAAACGCCTGAGCTGAAGCTGCTGGAAGGCACGGAAAACCGCACCATCTACCTGGGCCTCGATGTGTTCCGCGACGAGCTGCCCGGTGCTGGCACGGCTGGCAAAAACCCCTTGAAGGACGTGAAGGTGCGCAAGGCCATGTACATGGCGATCGACACCGACGGCCTGCACAAGCGCACCATGCGCGGCATGTCGATCACCGCCGGCACCATGATTGCGCCCATGGTGCATGGCTGGACCAAAGAGCTGGAACAGCGCGCCACCAAGTACGATGTGGAAGGCGCCAAAAAGCTGCTGGCTGAAGCTGGCTACCCCAACGGCTTCAACCTGAAGCTGGAATGCCCGAACGACCGCTACGTGAACGATGAGGCCATTTGCCAGGCCGTGACCGCGATGTGGACGCGCATTGGTATCAAGACCAGCCTGCAAGCCACGCCGATGGCGCAGTACGTGACCCGCGTGATGAACTCCGAGCCCAACGCCTACCTGTTCGGCTGGGGCGTGGCCACGTTTGATGCGCTGTACACGCTGGACGCGCTGATCCACAGCAAGGGCAGCGCTGGCGGCGGCGTCTACAACGGCGGCCGTATCGCCGACAAGGAGCTCGATGCCAAGATCGACGCGATGAAGACCGAGTCCGACCCGGCCAAGCGCGACGCGCTGATCAACGACGCGCTGAAGATGACCAAGGACAACTTCTACACCATCCCGGTGCACCACCAGATCTTCCCTTGGGCCATGCGCAAGGGCATCGAGACGGTGTACCGCGCCGATGCACGCCCGATCCCCGCTTGGACCACCGTCAAATAATTGCGGATTTGATCCTCGGCAAAAGCCTGCGCAAGCAGGCTTTTTTTCATGGGCGTGAAGGCTGTAAAGCCGTTCAGGCTAAAACGGATACGCGGATGAAAGCCAGATGTTTCTTGGATTTTTAGCTATCTTTTGAGTAGCAATCTGCGAGAAATTTCCAGTTGACGCAAGGTCTGTCTACGGCGGTTATCCACTATTGCAGGCAGCCCGAACTGCGCCAAAGTAGGGGATTGTTTACAACGCTTTGCCAGGAGGAACTGCTATGGCCCAGGTCTCGACATTTCGCCCCACGGTGCTTGCGCTGGCGGCCCTGCTTTGCGCGGGCGCTGCACAGGCTGCCACCTTGCGCTGGGCGGGGGCCAACGACATTGTGACGCTCGACCCGCACGCGCAGAACAACCAGACCACGCACACGTTTTTGCAGCAGGTCTACGAGCCGCTGGTGCGCTATGGCAAAGACTTTCAGGTGGAGCCGGCGCTGGCCACCAAGTGGACGGAGATCAGCCCCACACAGTGGCGTTTTGAGCTGCGCAAAGGCGTGAAATTCCACGACGGTGCGCCTTTCACGGCGGATGACGTAGTGTTCTCGCTCACGCGCATCATGACGCCGCCGTCGAACATGATGAGCTCTACGCAGAGCATCCAAGAAGTCAAGAAAATCGACGACTTTACCGTGGACCTGATCTTGAAAGGCCCGAGCCCGATTTTGCTGCGCGAGCTGACCGAGGCGCGCATCATGAACAAGGCCTGGGCCGAGAAGAACAACGCGGTCAAGAGCCAGAACTACGCGGCCAAGGAAGATGTTTTCTCCAACCGCAACACCAATGGCACCGGCGCCTACATAGCGCAGGGCTGGCAGCCCGACGTGAAGCTCAGCCTCAAGCGCAACCCGGACTGGTGGGACAAGAACACGGGCAATGTCGATGAGGTGGTGTTCACGCCCATCAAATCGGCAGCGGCCCGCACGGCGGCGCTGATCTCGGGCCAGATCGATTTCATGATCGACCCACCGCCGCAAGACCAGGAGCGCATCAAGAAAACACCGGATCTCAAAATGCTCGAAGGCACCGAGAACCGCACCATCTTTTTGGGTCTCGATGTGTTCCGCGACGAGCTGCCGGGAGCTGGCACACCAGGCAAGAATCCGCTCAAAGATCTGAAGGTGCGCAAGGCTTTGTACATGGCCATCGACAGCGATGGTCTGCACAAGCGCACCATGCGCGGCATGTCGATCCCGGCGGGCGCGATGATTGCGCCCATGGTGCACGGCTGGACCAAAAAACTCGACGAGCGCGCTACCAAGTACGACCCTGAGGGCGCTAAAAAACTGCTGGCCGAAGCCGGTTACCCGGAAGGCTTCACCCTCAAGCTCGAATGCCCGAACGACCGCTACGTGAACGACGAGGCCATCTGCCAGGCTGTCACTGCGATGTGGACGCGCATTGGCGTCAAAACCACCTTGCAAGCGGTGCCGATGGCGCAGTTCTCGCCGCGCATCCGCAACGCAGACCCGAACGCCTTCCTCTACGGCTGGGGCGTGGCCACGTTTGACGCGCTGTACACGCTGAGCGCGCTGATCCACTCGCGCGGCCCGGACGGCGACGGCGCCAACAACGGCGGCCGCATCTCGGACAAGGCGCTGGACGCCCGGATCGACGCCGCCAAGCTGGAATCCGACCCGGCCAAGCGCGATGCCGCCTTGAGCGATGCGCTGACCCTGACCAAGGACAACTTCTACACCATCCCGCTGCACCACCAGGTCTACCCCTGGGCTATGCGCAAGAACATCGAGACGGTGTACCGCGCCGATGCGCGGCCTAACCCGGCTTGGACGACGGTCAAATAAACCGCCTGCGCTACCCAGCCAAAGCCTGCGCCAGCAGGCTTTTTGCCGTGAGCACCGGGCGCTTGTTATAGCCCGCAACGCAGCGGCTTTGGCGTGGGGCGCAGATAATCAAGGGCTTTGAGCACCTGCCTGGCGGGTGCCTGTTGCATTGAAGCACTGCTGAAACGCCAACCAAGATGTTTCATCGTGCTATTGAATTAATAGTGCCGATGCTGCTGCAACCGGCACCTTGCCTCCAAGAGAACGCCCATGCTTGCCCGCCACCACGATCCGATTGTTGCCATTGCCACTGCGCCGGGGCGCGGTGCCGTGGGGATTGTGCGCGTGTCGGGCAAAGCGATTGCGCCCTTGGTGGAGCTGTTGTGCGGCAAGGCTTTGAAGCCGCGCGAGGCGACGTATCTGCCTTTCAAAGCCGCCGACGGCCAGGCGATCGACCAGGGGCTGGCGCTGTACTTTCCGGCGCCGCACAGCTACACCGGCGAAGACGTGTTGGAGCTGCAGGCGCACGGCGGCCCGGTAGTGCTGCAACTGCTGCTGGCGCGTTGCCTGGAAGCGGCGCAAACCTTGGCGGGCAGTGGCCAAGCCACCTTGCCCGGCCTGCGTTTGGCTGAGCCGGGCGAGTTCACCGAGCGCGCATTTTTGAACGACAAGATCGACTTGGCACAAGCCGAGGCCATTGCCGATTTGATCGACGCCAGCACCGAGGCCGCTGCGCGCAGCGCCAGTCGTTCGCTGACGGGCGCCTTCTCGCAAGAAATCCACCGCTTGCGCGATGCTTTGGTGCACTTGCGCATGCTGGTAGAAGCCACGCTCGATTTCCCCGAAGAAGAAATCGACTTTCTGCAAAAGGCCGATGCTTACGGCCAGCTCGACCAATTGCGCGCCACCCTGGCCACGGTGATGCAGCGCACGCGCCAGGGCGCCTTGCTGCGCGAAGGTATCAAGGTGGTGATCGCCGGCCAGCCGAATGCGGGCAAAAGCTCGCTGCTCAACGCCTTGGCGGGGGCGGAGCTGGCCATCGTCACGCCTATCGCGGGCACCACGCGCGACAAGGTGGCGCAAACCATCCAGATCGAAGGCGTGCCGCTGCATGTGATCGACACCGCCGGCTTGCGCGAGAGCGAAGACGAGGTAGAACGCATCGGCATTGCCCGCGCCTGGGAAGAAATTGCCAGCGCGGATGCGGTGCTGTTTTTGCACGACCTCACGCGTATGGCCGAAGCCGATTACCGCGATGCCGACGCACAAATCGCCTCCACCTTGCGCGAGCAATTGCCTTGGAACGTGCCCGTCATGCAAGTGTGGAACAAGGCCGATGAGCTGAACGCAGCCACTGCGCAGCAACTGAGCGCCGAGGCGGCTGGTCTGGTCGCCATCCACAGCGGAAGTAACTCTAACAACCCGGACAAAGCCAGCGAAGATGCGCCGCTGGTGCTGTCGGCCAAAACCGGCGTGGGCCTGGACGCGCTGCGCCAGCAACTGCTGACCATGGCCGGCTGGCAATCGGCCGCCGAAGGCACCTACATCGCCCGCGCCCGCCACGTGCAGGCGCTGCAGCAAGTGCAAGAGCATTTGGACAATGCCGACGAGCAGTTGCACGTAGACAGCCCCGCGCTCGACCTGCTGGCCGAAGAGCTGCGCCTGGCACAGCAATCGCTGAACGCCATCACCGGCGAGTTCACCTCGGACGATCTGCTGGGCGTGATTTTTTCGAGTTTTTGTATTGGGAAATAGGCAGTGCTGTTGCCTTGCTGATAGCGCTGCCTTGCTGAGCCAGACTAGCGAGCGCACAATGCCGGCATTGCTACAAGGTTTGCCTGCTAATCATGTCTGCTGACTCATCCACCAACACCATCGCCGACGACCCCATCGCTGCCGCCATTGCACGCCACGGGCAAGGCGAGCCAGCTGCGCCGCAAGCGGAGGCATTTCATGCCTGGGTGGCCCAAAACCGGGCCAGTTGGAGCGGGCTGATGCCTGGTTTGGACAAGGCGCGGGTGGGCTATGTCGATTTGCGCAGCACGGATTCGGCCATTGCCCAAGCCAGTGCCAGCTTGGATCGCGTTGCTGCTACCCAGGCGTACCAGGAGCGCCAGCAGCAAGCGCAGTTCGACATTGGGGTGGGCGTGTGGATGGAGCAGCGCTGCGTTTACCAGAGCGACAACTACCGTTCCAAACGTTTGGCCGGCGCCATGCGCGATTGCCATTTGGGGCTGGATCTTTTTGCGCCGGCGGGCACGCCGCTGAGTTTGCCGCTGGAAGCAGAGGTAGTGGTGGCGGAAGTGCGCGACATGCAGTTGGACTACGGCGGCATGCTGGTGCTGCGCCACGCCAGCGGCGCGCACCCGCGTTTTTTCAGCATTTGGGGCCACCTGAGCCACCGCTCGGCCCAGCGCTGGCAGCCGGGCGATCGCATAGCCGCCGGCACTGTGTTTGCCGAGCTGGGCGATTTTGAAGAAAACGGCTGGTGGCTGCCACACCTGCACCTGCAATTGAGCTTGCTGGAGCTGCCGGATTTTGCCGATGCCCCAGGCGTTGGCGAGCAGGCTTATGCCGCCGTCTGGCGCGACATTTTCCCGAACCCGGCGCCGTTGCTGTTGGTGGGAGAGGTGCTGGCGGAATAAGCCGTTGGCTCAGACAGGCCGGGTTGTGTTGCTCACCGAGATCAGCTGGACTTAACCCAGGCGTTGCAACGTGCTGCGCAGTGCGTCAATAAACTGCTGACCAACAGCTGAGCAAGGGTGGCGAGCAGAGGTCGTGACCCAGATATCTGACAGCGCTTGCACCGTCAGTGGTTTGGCAACGCAGTGGCTTGCTTCGCTGAAAGCCAGGCAAGAAGTGTCCACAATGGCTGCGCCCAAGCCCATTTGCACAAAGCTCAGGGCGATGGCGGGCGAGCGTACCTGGATCAGCGCCGAACTTGCATCCATGCCCAGTTCTGATGCGCAGACGCGGCCCAAAGGTGTGTCTGGCGGGTAACCGATCCATGGGCTGGCTACCAGCTGGCATGGCTCAATCGATGGCTGTTTGGCCAAAGGGTGTTGTCGTGGCAAAACGCAAACCAGGCGCTGCTGCCCGATCCGGTGGGACTTCAATCCGGGATGCTGAGATTCCACCAGCGATACGCCCACTTCGGCCTGCTCTGACAGCAGATAGGCTGGCAGTTCGTCGTAAGTGGCGGTGCGAAAGTCGATACGGATATCCGGGCTGTAGCGGGCCATCTGTTGCAGCGTCAGCGGGATAAGCGAATTGGCAAAGGTAGCGCTCGAGACGATGTTCAAAGTGCTGACGCCTGCCGAGCCCAGGCGCTGGGCCAGAGTGTTGAGGCGATCCAGCCCTTTGTAGACCTCGCGCGCCTCTTCGTGCAGGCGCAAGGCCTCGGGTGTGGGTTGCAACCTGCGGCCTGCGCGCACAAAAAGGGGATAGCCCAACCGAGATTCGCAATGCGCCAATGCCCGGCTCAGTGCGGGCTGAGAAACGTGCAGGGCCAGCGCTGCGCCGCTCATGGTGCCGGCCGTCATGATGGCGTGAAACACCTCCAACTGGCGCATGTTCAGGCCGCGGCTGGCGCTGGCGCTGGCGCTGGTGCTGGTGCTGGTGCTGGTGCTGGTGCTGGGGCGTGGGCTGGCCTCGCTATGGTTGCTGCAGGGCATCTCGGTGTTTTCCCCTGGTGTAGATAACTTTCTTTGCGAATGCACGAACATTTTTCGATTTGGTGGAGCCTGGGTATTTCTTTACGCTGTAAGCAAATTTCGGACCCGTAAAGGATGCATGCCATGAACCGCCGCCATTTGTTTCGCCTCTCCACCGTTTTCGCTTCTGCTTTGCTGGCCAGTGGGATGGTTCCTGCTGCTGCGCAAGGCGCATCCAATCAGCCCATCACTTTTATCGTGCCCTCGGCTGCGGGTGGCTCGCCAGATGTGCTCAGCCGCATTGTGACCAACCAGTGGGCGCAGAACGCAAACCGCCCCATCGTGGTGGAAAACAAGCCGGGAGCGGCCGGCAACATCGGCATTGTGCAGATCATGCGCGGCAATGCGCTGTCGATTGGATACGGCAACATCAATACGCTGGCGGTGAACCGCTCACTGTTCACGACGCTGCCTTATGACGTGGACAAGGATCTGGTGCCAGTTTCGCATCTGTTCGATCTCTATAACGTACTGATTGTCCCTAGCGCCTCGGACTTCAAGTCGGTGCGTGATCTGATGACAAGCGCTCGCAAGAGTCCGGGCAAGCTGTCGTTCGGCGCTTCCGGCGTGGGCACCACCGGCCATATGAGCGGCGAGTTGTTGAACCACCTGGAAAAGCTCGATACGGTTTTTGTGCCTTACCAAGGCGGGCCTGCTGCAATGCAAGATTTGATGGGTGGCCGCTTGGACTACATGTTTGTCAACACCTCTGAAGCGGTGCCCTTGATCAAGGCAGGCAAGGTGCGGGCACTGGCGGTCACCCGCCTGGGCAAGCGCATTGACCAATTGCCAGAGGTGCCGACGATGGATGAGGCGGGCGTGAAGGGCTACGAGATCGTCTCTTGGGGTGGCGTGGTGGGCAACCGCAAGATGTCGCCCGAGCAGGCCAAGGCGTTGGCCGCTGATCTCGACAAGGTGTTGCAGGCCCCGAATGTACGCGAAAGCTTGCAAGGCCTGGGCGCTCAGCCGGTGGGCGGAACGCCGGAGGATTTTCAGAAGCTGATTGCGAGTGAAACCAAGAAGTGGGCCGAGATCATCGAATCCAGCAAGATCCAGAAGCTGAACTGAGCGAGCGGGAAGGTAAGTGACATTGTGCTGATTTTTCAAAACGCTTTGTTGATTGACGGAACCGGGGCCCCTGCGCGAACGGGTTCGGTGGCGGTGGACGGTGAGCGAATCGTCGCTGTAGGCGAAGTGGTGGTGGGCGCAGGTGATACCGTGATCGATCTGCAAGGCAAAGCCATTGCGCCGGGGTTTATCGACTCGCATACCCACGACGATGGCTATCTGCTGGTGCACCGGGATATGACGCCCAAGGTTTCGCAAGGCATTACCAGTGTGGTGACGGGGAACTGCGGCATCAGCCTGGCGCCGCTGGTGGCGGAGCAAGTGCCGCAGCCTTTGGATTTGTTGGGGTCACCGGAGCTGTTCCGCTTTGAGCGTTTTGCCCAGTGGTTGCAGGCGCTGGAAGCGGCGCCGTCTGCCGTGAATGTGATTCCGCTGGTGGGGCACACGACTTTGCGCGTGAAGGTGATGGACGATACCCAGCGCGAAGCAACGCCGCAGGAATGTGCCCGGATGCGAGAGCTGCTGAGCGAGGCCTTGGATGACGGCGCGTTTGGCATTTCCACCGGTACCTTTTACCCGCCGGCGCGGAGCGCGTCGCTGCAAGAGTTGTTGGCAGTTTGCAAGCCGCTACGCGGCCGCCGTGCGGTCTATGCCACCCATTTGCGCGATGAGGCGGACGAGATTGTGCCCGCCATGGAAGAGGCTTTGACGGTAGGGCAGGAGGCCGACTGCCGGGTGATTTTTTCGCACCACAAGCTGGCTGGCGAGAGAAACCACGGCCGCTCGGCCGAGACGCTGGCGCTGATTGAACAGGCATCGGCGGCCCAGCCCGTGTGTGTGGATTGCCATCCGTACCCGGCCACATCGACCATGCTGCGCCTGGACCGTGTGCGCCTGGCGCGGCGCACCATGATCACCTGGTCGAAAAGTCGACCCGAGGCCAAAGGCCGCGATTTCGCGGATCTGCAGCGCGAATGGCAATTGGACGACGAGGCAACCCTGGCGCGTCTGGCGCCCGCAGGCGCCATCTATTTCTTGATGGCGCAGGAGGATGTGGACCGCATCTTCCAGTTTCCATTGACGATGGTGGGCTCGGACGGCCTGCCCTTTGATCCGCACCCGCATCCACGCCAGTGGGGCACGTTTACCCGTGTATTGAAGCGCATGGTGCGCGAGTGTGGCTTGCTGCGGTTGGAGGAAGCGATTTATCGCATGACGGGTCTGGCGAGCGAGCAATACGGGCTCACCCAGCGCGGCATGCTCAAGCCGGGGTGGTTTGCTGATCTGGTTATTTTTGACCCGCAGCAGGTAGCGGACGCGGCCACCTTTGAAGAGCCGATGCAGATCAGTGAAGGCATTGCCCAGGTGTGGGTCAATGGCCAGCAGGTGTGGGCAGAGTCCCGAGCAACGGGCGCACTGCCAGGCCAGGTCTTGCGCCGTCAGGAGCCGGTGGCAGCCTGAACACCGCCAAAAGATAGGAGACCAAAGGAGCGATATGACAAAGCGAAAACTGGGGTTGGCCGTGGCCCAGATGGGGCCGGTGCATTTGGCCGACAGCCGTGCGGTGGTGGTGCAGCGCCTGGTGGCCATGCTGGGGGAGGCCAAGGCACGCGGTGCGGAAATGCTGGTGTTTCCCGAGCTGGCGCTGACGACCTTTTTCCCCCGTTATTGGATGGACGAGGCCGAAGTACAGCAACGATTTTTTGAAACCTGCATGCCCAATGCCGAGGTGCAACCGCTGTTTGATGAGGCGCGGCGCTTGGGCGTGGGCTTTTACCTGGGCTATGCGGAGCTGGCCGCCGACGGTCGCCCCTACAACACTTGCATTCTGGTCAGCCCGCAAGGCGAGATTGTTGGCAAGTACCGCAAGATCCATCTTCCAGGCCACGCAGATAAAAAGGAAAACGTCCCTTTCCAGCATTTGGAGAAAAAGTACTTCGATGTGGGCGATCTGGGTTTCCGGGTGTTTGAGTCAGAGGCCATCAAGTTCGGCATGTGTCTGTGCAACGACCGCCGCTGGCCGGAGACGTACCGGGTGATGGCGCTGCAGAGCGCGGAAGTGATGCTGCTGGGCTACAACACGCCGTCGCTCAATATCCATTGGAATGAGCCGGCCCATTTGCGCACCAGTACCCACCTGATTTCGCTGCAAGCCAACGCCTACCAGAACGGCATGTGGGTAGCGGCCGCGGGCAAGTGCGGCTCTGAAGACGGTCACCACATGATCGGCAGCTCGGTCATCGTGGCACCGACGGGCGAGATCGTGGCGCGCACCTTGACGGAAGAGGACGAGGTGATTTGCGTCAGCGCCGACCTGAGTCTGGGCGAGCATTTCCGGCAGCATGTTTTCAACTTCGCCAAACACCGCCGCCCGGAGCACTATCGGCTCATCGTGGAACGGGTCGGGGCTGGCGAGCCATTGCCTTGAACTGAAAGACGGCACTCACGCTCATCTCCGCGCCTTTACGACGGCATCCGATAAGCCAGCACCTTGAGCGCCCGGTCGGGGGAGATGTCGGCGAACACGGCGGGGTTGGCCACCTGCTCGATGAACTCCAGCTCGGGCACGAGCTCGGCCATCTGGTCTTTCAAGAAGGACAGCGGCAGTTCGGGCGCATTCAGGCACAGAAGGGCGTAGCCGCCGGGCAGCAGCAGATCGGGCAGGCGTTTGATCAGGCGCGCGTAATCTTTGGTGGCGACAAAGCTGCCTTTTTGGTAACTGGGCGGGTCCATGATGACCAGCTGGTACGGCCCGGTGCGGGTGATCTTGCCCCAGCTGCTGAAGATGTCGTGCGGCCAGAACTGCCCGCCTGCCAGTTGGTTGAGGCGGTGGTTTTGCTGGCCGCTGGAGAGCGCGCCTTTGCTCATGTCGATGTTGACCACCTGGCCCGCGCCCGCCTGCAACGCGGCCACTGAGAAGGCGCAGGTGTAGGCAAACATATTCAAGACCTTGCAGCGCTCTGGCTCGGGCTGGCGTGCGATGAACTGGCGCACCCAGCGGCGGCCTTCGGCCATGTCGAGGAACAGGCCGTGGTTCTGGCCGCGCAACACATGGACCTGGTATTGCGCACCGTCTTCGCTGACGATGTGCGGCTCGGGCAGCTCGCCTTGCACCAGCCGGGTTTGCGCAGCGCCGAGCGCGCGGCATTGGTAGACCCAGTGGAGCGGCTCGCCTGGGTGGATTTGCTGCCAGCGGGCTTGCAGGGCGTCGCCAATGGTTTGCAGCTCTTCATCGGCCAGCGGGGCGAAGCTGGTCAGCACGAGAGCGGGCGGGTAGATGTCGAGCGACAAATGTTCGCATCCGGGGAATTTGCCGCCGCGGCCGTGGAACAGGCGCTGTGCGCTTTGGCATGCGGGCAGGGTGGCGATGGTGTCTAACAAGGCTTGCATGGCTGGGTGGGCTTGCCAACACCGGGCAAGCGAGGGCTTGTGCGGTGTTCCAAAGGCAGGCGATAATTTTTACAAATTGTTTCTTGGCTGCCATATAAATAGGCAGTCCGTCGGTTAGATTGGTCGGGATAGAGAAAATGCCTGAAAGATCATCGTGTTGATGCAACGATGATTGCGGAGGAGAAAGCCATGTTGAACACATCCAGCGATATCAATGGTCTGATAGAGGCCATCAACAACTGCCAAGACGAAGAGAGCATGATCAACCCGCTGACCAAGGCGCAGTGGGAGATTTTGACACCGTATCTGGCGCCCACCCATCTGGCACCTTCGCAGGTGCTGTTCCAGCAGGGCAGCCAGGAGCGCACGCTGTTTTTTGTGGAGAGCGGCAGCCTGAGCGTGCATTTTGAGGACGAGCAGCAACGTATTCGCCTGGCCATTGTGGGCGCGGGTTCGGTGGTGGGCGAAGGTGCATTCTTTTCGCACCGACCGCGCAGCGCCACCGTGCAAGCGGTAGCGGCAACGCGACTGTGGGGCCTGCCCAATATTCGCTTTACCGAATTGTGCAACCGCCAGCCTACGGTGGCCGTCGCCGTAGCCATGGCGGCCGGCTCGGTATTGGCTAAACGTTTGGGCAACCGCAAACGCCGCGTCGCCACAACATAAGCTTGTCTAGGCTCAAGAATTCTGCATATTTTTCAGCCGTTTGTGCAATACTGACTCCCTACAATTGCGAACGCCTGTTGCGTCATGAAACGGGTATTCGTTTCGCTCAAATAGGTGTGGCCATTCTCTGCGTGACCGAGGAGAAGGCCTAGCCTGGCACTTTCAGGTAGGGAAATCGGCATGTCTTTTTTTGCCAGATGGCTTGGCAAATCCAGTAAAAAACCTGCGTCTGCTTCGGCAGCGCAGCACTCTGTGTTTGCCGAATCCCTGCACACGGTGCAGCACGACCCGGGGGCCGGCCGGCCTTCGATGATGGCGTCCAAATCTTCGGTGGCCCCGCATGCGACCGATGGCGCTCCGCGCCCTGGCGAGCGCTCGGCACGGCGCGAAATGGTGTATTCGGCGGTGCGCGAGTCGATGGTGCGCTCGGGCATTTTGTCGTCGGGTTACAAGTTCAAGGTGCTGGCGCTCGACAAACGGGCCACGCAGTTCATCGTGATGGTGGACTTGGCCGAACAGTTTTGTGCCAGCCCCGACAAGCTCGGCCAGATCGAGGCCTTGATCGCTTATTCGGCCAAATCGCGTTTCGAGATTCTGGTGACCTCAGTCTACTGGCGCTTGAATGCCCAGCTGGGAGTGCCAGGGGCCAAGAGCAAGGCTGGGGCGCCAGCAGCGGTGCGTACAGGCGTAGCCAATGCGCCTACCGGTGTGGCAGCTTCGGCACCTGTGGTGATGGGCGCTGCTCCCGTAGTGGCTCCGCAGCCGCCAGCGGTGGCGGCTACGCCAGGCGTGGATCCGGTGGAAGAGGCCGAGATCGAGGCTTTCAAGAAGGCCTTGCTCGAAGCGGCCATGCGCCCCGTGCCTGCCCTGGAAGGCGGCGAAGCCTTGCGCCCCGCGCCGATTGTGCCGGCCCGCAGCAGCAGTGCCACGGCTGCGCAGAACAACGAGAGCGCCCGCCAAGCGGCCCGCAAAGGCGGCGCGCCAGCGCCCACTTCCGATACCAATTTTGGCGGCCTCAGCGCCACCCAGTACGGCGATTTGAACTGACGGCTTGCGCTACGGCGTAGCGCGGCCGGGCTTCAATGCCCGGCAAAATCCACCAGGGTGAACAGCGGCAGGCCGGCATCGCGCAGGCGCTGTGAGCCGCCGAGCTCGGGCAGGTCCACAATGGCGGCGCCTTCGATCACCGTGGCGCCCAGCTTTTCCAACAGGTTTTTGCCGGCCATCATGGTGCCGCCAGTGGCGATCAGGTCGTCTACCAGCAGCACGCGGTCGCCGGGTTTGACGGCGTCGGCATGCAACTCCACGGTGGCGCTGCCGTATTCGAGCTCATAAGTTTCTTCGACCGTGGTGAAGGGCAGCTTGCCTTTTTTGCGGATCGGCACAAAGCCGACCTTGAGTTGGTAGGCAATGACGGCGCCGATGATGAAGCCGCGCGCATCGAGGCCAGCCACCACGTCCGGGCGCATGTCGCGGCCCATGTAGCGGTGCACAAAGGCGTCGATCAGCACGTGGAAGACCTGCGGGTTCTGCAGCAGCGGTGTGATGTCCCGAAACTGCACGCCTGGCGCCGGCCAATCGGGCACGGTGCGGATGTGGTGGCGCAAAAAGGCGTTGACGTCTGGGGCTTGCATGGTCAGAGGGGGCGCAGGGCAATCAAAGCCAGCATGGTAGTCCAAACGCCAAGGCAAACCAGGGCGCGCGGCATTTGTGCCTATGGCACGTGCGGCTGGCCTGCTCCGATAAAATTGCGCCAATGAGCACTATTCAAGCCACCCGCCAGTTCGACGCGGCCCATATCCGCGAGCTGGCTGCATCCACCTTCACGATTGAGGCGCAGGCCATTGCCGGCCTGGCGCAGCGCCTGGACGACGATTTTGTGCAGGTGGTGCAACGCTTGCTGAACACCAGTGGGCGTGTGGTGGTCACCGGCATGGGCAAAAGCGGCCATGTGGGGCGCAAGATTGCAGCCACGCTGGCCTCGACCGGCACGCCGGCCTTTTTCGTGCACCCCGGCGAAGCCAGCCATGGCGACCTGGGCATGGTGACCGCTGATGACGTGGTGCTGGCCATCTCCAACAGCGGCGAAAGCGCCGAAATTTCGGTGCTGCTGCCGGTGCTCAAGCGCCTGGGCGTGCCCGTGGTGGCGATGACGGGCAACCGCGAATCGTCCATGGCGCGCCACGCCGATTGGGTGCTCGACACCCATGTTGACAAAGAGGCTTGCCCGCTGAACCTGGCACCCACAGCCAGCACGACGGCGCAAATGGCCATGGGCGACGCGCTGGCCGTGGCTTTGCTGGATGTGCGCGGCTTCAAGGCCGAAGATTTTGCCCGCTCGCACCCTGGCGGCGCCTTGGGCCGCCGTTTGCTCACGCACGTGGCCGACGTCATGCGCTCGGGCGACGAGCTGCCGCAGGTATTGCCCACGGCCAGCTTCAGCGAGCTGATGCGCGAGATGAGCGCCAAGGGCATGGGCGCAGCAGCCGTGGTAGATGCACAAGGCGTGCTGCAAGGCATCTTCACCGATGGCGATCTGCGCCGCCGCATCGAGGCGGGCGCGGATTTGCGCAACACCACGGCGGCCGAGGTGATGTACGCTTCGCCTCGCCGCATCGCCCCCGATGCCTTGGCTGCCGATGCAGCGGCAATGATGGAAGAGCACCGCATCACCAGCGTGCTGGTGACGGATACGGAGCAGCACTTGGTAGGTATCGTGCATATTGGCGATTTGATGCGCGCAAAGGTGATTTGATGGTGACCTCGATTTCTCCCGGCCCGATCACGCCGGCCCAGCAGTGGCCAGCCGAGTTGCTGCTGCGTGCGCAAGGCATCAAGATCGCATTTTTTGATGTGGACGGCGTGCTGACCGATGGCGGCCTGTACATCAGCGAAGCGGGTGAGACGCTCAAGCGCTTTCACACGCTGGACGGGCACGGCGTCAAGATGCTGCGCGAGGCCGGCATCACGCCTGCCGTCATCACCGGCCGAGACTCCCGGGCTCTGCGCCACCGCCTGGCGGCCTTGGGCGTGGAGCATGTGCGCTACGGCACCGAAGACAAGCTGCCCGCTGCGCAAGACATGCTGCAAGCTTTGGGGTTGGATTGGTCGCAGGCGGCCGCCATTGGCGACGATTGGCCCGATCTGCCGGTGCTGCGCCGCTGCCAGCTCGCATGCGCACCCGCCAATGCCCATGCCGAAGTGCGCGGTGTGGCCCACTTCAGCACCGTTCAGCGTGGTGGTGCTGGCGCGGCGCGTGAATTCTGCGACGTATTGCTGGCCGCCAGCGGCGCCTACGTGCAACTGCTTGATCGGTACGGCCAATGAATATCCGCATCCGACGCGTCTGGGACTGGACGTCCATCTACCTGCCTGTCATCTTGATGGGCCTGTTGGCACTGGGCAGCTGGTGGCTGGTGCGCAATGCCCCCAAGCCGCAGACGGTGGCAGAGGCGGCGAGCAAGGCGCACGACGTGGATTACTACATGCGCGACTTTTCGGTACGCAGCTTTGATGTGGCCGGCCAGCTGACCAGCGAGATCCGCGGCACCACGCTGCGCCATTTCATGGACAACGAAACGCTGGAGATCGACCAGGCGAACCTGCGCGCTGTGCGCCCGGATGGCTCGGAGACCGTGGCCACCGCCGACCGCGCGCTGTCCAACGCCGATGGCTCGGAAGTACAGCTGTTCGGCAATGCCCGCGTGGTACGCAAGGCCAACAAGCCGGGCGCGCCGCAGATGGAGTTTCGTGGCGATTTTCTGCACGCCTTCGTCAACGAAGAGCGGGTCAGCTCGAACAAACCGGTCGAGATCATCCGCGGCAACAACCGCTTCACGGCCGACAGCATGACCTTCAACAACCTCAACCAGGTGGCTGAGCTGAAGGGCCGGGTGCGCGGCACCTTGGTGCCCAGCCGCTAAGCGATGGGCGAGCTGGTCAGCACGCAAGCAAGCAAGGCACCGCTGGTGCTGATCACTGGCGCCTCCAGCGGCATTGGCCAGGCGCTGGCGCTGCGCTACTACCAGGCCGGCTGGCGCCTGGCCTTGGTGGCCCGCCGCACCGAGCGCATGCAGGCCTGGGCAGCGGAAAATTCACTCAGCGCAGAGCGCTACCAAATTTATGGTGCCGATGTGGCGCAGCAAGCGCAGATCATTGCCGCCTGTGAGCACTGCTTGCAAACCCAAGGCCTGCCCGATGTGGTGATTGCCAATGCTGGCGTGAGCTACGGCATTGATACGGCTGAGCGCGAAGACCTGGATGTTCTGGCGCAGACTTACGCCACCAATGTGATCGGCATGGCTGCTACCTTTCATGCCTTTGTACGCCCCATACAAGCGCGTGGCTCGGGCACTTTGGTGGGTATTGCCAGCGTGGCCGGCATCCGCGGCCTGCCTGGCCATGGTGCGTATTGCGCCAGCAAGGCTGCCGTCATCAGCTACTGCGAGACCTTGCGCGTGGAGCTCAAGCGCGCGGGCGTGCGCGTGGTCACCATCTGCCCCGGTTTTGTCGCCACGCCACTGACCCGCGAAAACCGCTACGCCATGCCGTTTTTGATGCAGCCGGAGGCCTTTGCCGAGCGGGCTTTTGAGGTGATTGGCAAAGGCTGCAGCTACCGCGTGATCCCCTGGCAGATGGGCTGGGTGGCCAAGCTGCTGCGCATGTTGCCCAATGCGGTGTACGACCGGGCAGTGGCCAACCGCAAGCGCAAGCACCGCCACAACGAGCGCGGGCAATAAAGCTTTGGGGTTTCAGTGGGCCGCAAGTGCGGTGACGAGACCGATTGCCATGCCGGTGTTGGGAGTCTTCGTTTTGCGGAGGTGACCGGACCAAGCGACCGCTTCACTGCAAAGCGATGCTGCTTGAATACGGTCAATACAGCTCTTGTTCCGGCCCGGCTACCCATGAAACGGCAATAAAAAAGCCCCTTGCGGGGCTGGAACCATCATGCGGGTGCGCCTGCCAGAAGGCGACGCACCTGGTGCGCATCAATAGTCGTCGTTGTTGTCGTAGCCTTGGTTGCCGCCACGGTTGCGCGAACCGTTGCCGTAAGGGCTGCGGAAGCCGCCATCGCGGTCACCGCCACGGTCGCCGCCGCCGAAGCCACGGTCATTGCCGCCGCGGCCATAGCCGCCGTCACCACGACCACCGCCGAAGCCGCCGCGGTCGTTGTTGTAACCGCCACGGTCACCACCGTAGCCGCCGCCACCACCGAAACCACCACGGTCACCGCCGCCGAAGCCGCCGCGGTTACCGCCACCGAAGCCACCGCCACGGGGGCCGCCGAAGCCACCACCGCCGCTGCGGGGAGGACGGGGCTCCATCGGACGTGCTTCGTTCACGACCAGATTACGGCCGCCCAGAGGCTGACCATTCATGCCGTTGATTGCGGCCTGGGCTTCTTCATCGCTGCCCATTTCCACAAAACCGAAACCCTTGGAGCGACCGGTGTCGCGTTCCATCATGACCTTGGCGCTGGTGACGCTGCCGAACTGGCCGAAAGCCTGTTCCAGGTCGTTGTCGCGAACCTGATAAGGCAAATTTCCAACGTAAAGCTTGTTGCCCATTGAGGGACTCCTGATAACTCTTAAATAACGCGATGGAGTCCCGTAAAACGCAAAACCTGATCACTGTTCATATCAAATGCGTCACGACGAAACCAATTATTCACCGCAATAGCCCATTGGAGAGAAATCTCCACCCATGATTTTCTGGGATAAAGATGTCGAACGGGTATTTGTCTAGCGCTGTTTGTGGCGGGAATGCTGCAATTTCCATAAAAAAAGACCTCGAAGAGGTCTTTTTTGGGGATTTAACCAGGAAACCCCCGGCTAAAAAGCGCTTGGTTTCTTGCGCAATCAGCTGCTTAGTAGCTGCGGCCGCCGCCGAAACCACCGCGATCGCCGCCGAAGCCGCCACGGTCACCACCGAAGCCACCACGGTCGCCGCCGCCAAAGCCGCCACGGCCACCGCCGAAGCCGCCGCTGCGGGGAGGACGGGGTTCCATCGGACGGGCTTCGTTGACCACCAGGTTGCGGCCGCCGATAGCTTGGCCGTTCACGCCTTCGATGGCAGCTTGTGCCTCAGCGTCCGAGCCCATTTCGACAAAGCCGAAACCCTTGGAGCGGCCGGTGTCGCGCTCCATCATGACCTTGGCGCTGGAGACCGAGCCGAATTGGCTGAAGGTGCTTTCCAGATCGCCGTCGCGGAAAGAATAGGGCAGGTTGCCCACGTACAGTTTGTTGCCCATGAAAGGACTCCGAAAAAAGAGAAAAGATGCGATGGAGCCTGACGCAATCAACAAACCTGTGACAACTTCCAAGACGGATCACCGCGCGTGCCCAGCATGCTGCTGCACACAAAGGCTCCGACATTATGGGTGCAGTCTCTGACTGCGTGTTGACAATTCTGCCTGTAAGGGCTTGGTATTTTCCCTTCTGTGGGTTTTTGTTGCACCGCCGCACGGCAAAACCGCTATGATGGCGGCCTGTCTATGGGGAGTAGCCTGCCGGGCGCCTGAAGCGTCGCGGAGTGTGCGTCAACAGACTTGGGCCGCGAGCGTGCAAACAATCGGGCCTATGGCGTACACGGCATCTGAGCAATTCAGCATGCTTGGCGAGACCATTGACCTCGTTGCGATCCAAAGCCGGAGTCGCGACGCGGTCGATGCTGTCTTGCAACCATCCGGCGCTATAACACCCCACACCATGGATGCCTTTTTCATCTCGACCGCTGTCGTCGCCCTCGCCGAAATGGGCGACAAGACGCAGCTGCTCTCGCTCGTGCTCGCGGCCAAGTACCGCAAACCCATGCCCATCGTGCTGGGCATTTTTGCCGCCACCATCGTCAACCATGCGCTGGCTGGCGCGGTAGGCGCCTGGGTCACCACCATGCTGGGCCCGGATGTGTTGCGCTGGATTTTGGGCGTCTCGTTCATCTTGATGGCCGGCTGGATGCTGATCCCCGACAAGATCGACGAGGACGAAGCCGGCAAAAGCAGCGGCCGCTGGGGCGTGTTTGGTACCACCGTGCTGCTGTTCTTCCTGGCCGAGATGGGCGACAAGACGCAGCTGGCCACCGTGGGCCTGGCCGCCAAATATCCGTCCCAGTATTACTGGGTGGTGGCGGGCACCACGTTGGGCATGATGCTGGCCAACGCGCCCGTGGTGTGGTTTGGCGACAAGATCACCAAGAAGCTGCCGATCAAGTGGATCCACCGCGTTTGCGCCGTGATCTTCTTGCTGCTGGGCGTTGCCGCGCTGGTGACGCACATCGACTGATGCCGCAGTGATGTAGCCAAAGCAAAGCGGCTGGCGCTCCTTGTCGGGGCGCCAGCCGCTTTTTTGTGCCCGGGCGGTTTTAACCCAGCGTCATCAGGCTCGCATTGCCGCCTGCTGCTGCGGTGTTGATGCTGATGGCGTGCTCGGCCAGCAGGCGGAACAGCGGGGCGCTGCCGTCGGCGTTTTGTGCGGTGATGGGCACGATGGCGCCTGTGCGGCCTGCCAGTTGCGTGCCGGTGGTGAGCCAGTCGCTGCCCGCATCGGCCAGCAGCGCATCAAAGGCCTCAGATTGCAGCAGCGCCGTGCCGCTGTGTTGCGAGAGCTGCACATGGGCACGCACTTCGGCTGGTAATTGGCCCAGCAAAGCCGCGTTGGCGCTGCTTTGCGGCCAGACGGCGGTGGCGCCCACGGCGAGCACGGCAGCCAGTTGCGCCAGCAGTTGCTCGGCGCTGCTGGCCAGGCAGGCAATGCGCGCGCGGCCGCTCAACACATAGAGATTGCGCTCGCCGGTGGAGCCAGGCAGCTCGGCCGCAAAGCCGTTGCCTGTGTGCGCTGCATAGGCGCGGCACAACGCGGGCAACGTGTTCGAGCCCTGTTGCTGTGCCCAGGTTTGCAGTGCGGCCAGCGCTGGCGCTGGTGCGGCGTCGGCCAACTCCAAACCGTGCGCATTGCCGCGCTTGCCGGGTGTGGCAGCCGTCTTGGCTTCTGCGCCTTGCATGCGTGGCAGGTGGGCCAGTGCGTCAGCCGTAGCGGTGGCGGGCATGCTGGCCAGCAGGCGCAACATGTACAGCGGGCCACCGGCTTTGGGGCCGGTGCCGGAGAGGCCTTCGCCACCAAAAGGCTGCACGCCCACCACGGCACCGACGATGTTGCGGTTGACGTAAATGTTGCCAGCGTGTGCAGCGTCCATCACCTGGGCAATGGTTTCGTCAATACGGGTGTGCAGGCCCAGGGTCAGCGCATAGCCGGTGGCGTTGATGTCGGCCACCAGTTGCTTCAGGTTCTCGCGCTTGTAGCGCAGGATGTGCAGCACCGGGCCGAACACTTCGCGCTTCAGCTCTGCCAGCTGATTAATGGCGATCACCGTGGGCGGCACAAAGGTGCCGGGCGCCTGGCTGCCGGTGTTTTGCCACACCTGATGGCCGTTGCTTTGCATTTGCGCAATGTGGCGGTCGATGATGCCCTTGGCCTCGGCGTCGATCACCGGGCCGACGTCGGTTTTCAGCTGCGCCGGGTTGCCCACGTTCAGCTCTTGCATGGCGCCGCGCAGCATGTGGAAGAGGCGGTCGGCCGCTTCCTCCTGCACGCACAGCACGCGCAGGGCCGAGCAGCGCTGGCCGGCGGAGTCGAAGGCGGAAGACAGTACGTCCACCACCACTTGCTCGGCGAGCGCGGATGAATCCACGATCATCGCGTTCTGGCCGCCGGTTTCGGCCACCAGGGTGACGGGCTTGCCGTGTGCGTCCAGGCGCTGGGCCAGGGTTTTTTGCAGAATGCGCGCCACCTCGGTGGAGCCGGTGAACATCACGCCTTGTACGCGGGCATCGGCGGTCAGGCGGGCGCCCACGGTTTCGCCGGTGCCGGGCAGCAGTTGCAGCACGTCGTGCGGCACGCCTGCTTGCCACAGCGCTTGCACGGCGGCGGCGGCGATCAGCGGGGTTTGCTCAGCCGGCTTGGTCAGCACGGTGTTGCCTGCGGCCAGCGCAGCGGCTACCTGGCCGGTGAAGATGGCAAGCGGGAAGTTCCAGGGGCTGATGCAGACCACCGGGCCGAGCGCCTGGTAATCGCTGTTGTTCCAGTTGCGCACTTGCGCTGCGTAAAAGCGCAAAAAGTCCACCGCCTCGCGTACTTCGGCAATCGCGTTGGAGCAGGTTTTGCCCGCTTCGCGCACCAGCACGCCCATCAAGGTAGGCATGTGCGCTTCCAGCAGATCACCGGCCTTGGCCAGGCAATCGGCGCGCTGTGCTACCGGCGTGGCTTGCCAGCGGGCGGCAGCGGCTTGTGCGGCAGCCAGCGCAAATTCAACCTGCTCGGCCGAGGCGTTGGTGACCTGGCCAACGATGTCTGCGTGATCGGCAGGGTTGATCACGTTCTCTGCCGGGTTGCTCGATGCGGGCGCGCCATCGGCCAGCAGGGGCTCGGCCACCCAGTTCATCTGGGCGCTGGCTTGCAGATCGCTTTGCAGCTGGCGCAGGCGGTCGTCGTTGGACAGATCCAGGCCTGCGGAGTTGGCGCGGCTGGCTCCATACAAGCCACGCGGCTGCGCGATGTGCGGGTTGGGCTGGCCGAGCTGGCCTTCGCTTTGCGCCCACTGCTGCACGGTGGTGACGGGGTTTTCCACCAGCTTGGACAGCGGAATGTCCTGGTCGGCAATGCGATTGACAAAGCTGGTGTTGGCGCCGTTTTCCAGCAGGCGGCGCACCAGGTAGGCCAGCAGCGTTTCGTGCGTGCCCACCGGCGCGTAGATGCGGCAAGGGCGGCCCAGGTTCTCTGCGGCGTTGCGGCCTACCACTTGTTCGTACAGCGGCTCGCCCATGCCGTGCAGGCACTGAAACTCGTACTGGCCTGGCTGGTATTTGGCCGGGTCGGCCAGGTGGTAAATGGTGGCCAGCGTGTGGGCGTTGTGCGTGGCGAACTGCGGGTAGATGGCATCGGGCGCGGCCAACAGCTTGCGCGCATTGGCGATGTACGACACATCGGTATATGCCTTGCGCGTGTAGACCGGGTAGCCCTCCAGGCCATCGACCTGGGCGCGCTTGATTTCGCTGTCCCAGTACGCGCCCTTGACCAAGCGCACCATCAGGCGGTGCTGGCTGCGGCGAGCGAGGTCGATGATGAAATCCAGCACAAAGGGGCAGCGCTTTTGGTAAGCCTGCACCACAAAACCGATACCGGCAAAACCGGCCAGCTCGGGCGCAAAGCACAGCTTTTCCAGCAGGTCGAGCGAGAGCTCCAGGCGGTCGGCCTCTTCGGCGTCGATATTCAGGCCAATGTTGTACTGCTTGGCCAGCACCGTCAGCTGCAGCACCACGGGGTAGAGCTCGGCCAGCACGCGCTCGTGCTGGGCGCGGCTGTAGCGCGGATGCAGGGCGCTGAGCTTGATCGAGATGCCCGGGCCTTCGTACACGCCGCGGCCCTTGCTGGCTTTGCCAATGGCGTGGATGGCGTTTTCGTAATCGCGCAGGTAGCGCTGCGCGTCGTCGCTGGTCATGGCCGCTTCGCCGAGCATGTCGTACGAATAGCGGAAGCCCTTGGCCTCCAGGCGCTCGGCGTTTTGCAGCGCTTCGCCAATGGTTTCGCCGGTCACAAACTGCTCGCCCATCATGCGCATGGCCATGTCCACGCCCTTGCGGATGAGCGGCTCACCACCACGGCCGATCAGGCGCGTGAGCGATTGGCCGAGCGAGCCTTCACTGTGCGTGGCCACCAGCTTGCCCGTCAGCACCAGGCCCCAGGCGGCGGCGTTGACGAACATCGACGGGCTTTTGCCCACGTGGGCTTTCCATTCGCCGTGCGAGATTTTGTCGCGGATCAGCACGTCGCGCGTGGCCGTGTCGGGAATGCGCAGCAGGGCCTCGGCCAGGCACATCAGCGCAATGCCTTCTTGCGACGACAGCGCAAACTCCTGCAGCAAGCCTTGCACCAGGCCGGCGCGGCCTGCGTCGGCCTTGCGCTCGCGCAGCTTCTTGGCCAGCTCCAGCGCCAAGGCGTCGCCAGCCTGGGTGATGGCGGCTGGCGGCGTGGCTTGCGGCAGCAGATCGGCCAGCGCCTCGGGCTCGCTCTTGCGGTAGGCGGCGGTGATGGCGGCGCGCAGTGGCGTGGCGGGCTGCAAAGCCGGCGTCAAAGCAGCAAAAATGCTAGCTGCTGGCGCTTTTCCGTTGCGGGATTGCGCAGGGTTTTGTTCAAGAAAGCTAGGGCGGTCGGTCAACAAGGCGGAAGCGGTCATGGTGGCCTCGGGCAAGAAAGAGATAGTGAATATCCGCAGTGTGCAGCTTTGTCTGGTGAATTTCTCTCCATAATGTGGCTTGTCAGTAGTGAAAAATTCTGTGAGTAGCGGCTTATGACCGACATGATTGCCCCGCCCGAAGAGTTGGACCGCATCGATTTGCGCATCCTGGCCGTGTTGCAGCGCGACGGCCGCATCTCCAATCTCAAGCTGGCCGAGGCGGTAGCGCTCTCGCCCACGGCGGTGCTGGCGCGCGTGCAGCGCCTTACCAAAGACGGCTATATCGCCGGCTACGAGGCGCGCTTGAACCCGCAAAAGCTGGGCGCGGCCATGCTGGTGTTCATCGAAATTCTGCTCGACCGAACCACGCCGAACGTGTTCGAGGAGTTCAAGGCCGCCGTGCAGGTGCGCCCTGAAATCATGGAATGCCACATGGTGGCCGGTGGCTTTGATTACCTGGTGAAAATCCGCGTGGCCGACATGAACCACTACCGCACCTTTGCCGGCGAAGTGCTGTGGCAATTGCCCGGCGTGCGCGAGACGCGCACCTACGCGGTGATGGAAGAGGTCAAGAGCTCCAACCGGCTGTATTTGGGTGGTTTTTGACCAGCACCCTGCGGCAAGGATTTGCAGTACACTTTGTGCTTCACGGCGCCGATTTGCTTCAGCTTGCGGGCGCTTTATAAATTCAGCTAAAGACTCGGTAGGCGACAGACAAGCATCGACCCGGCCCCGTTTTTAGCGTTGCCGGGCTTTTTTATGTCATTTGTTGCGACCCCTCAGACAATGCATTTCCCGGAGGCGCTGCCCCTCAAAAGTGGCGCTTCCATCCGCGATTACCACCTCGCTTTCGAGACTTATGGCACCTTGAACGCCGACAAGTCGAACGCCATTCTGGTGTGCCATGCGCTCAACGCCTCGCACCACGTGGCTGGCGTATACGAAGGCCAGGCCAAGAGCGAAGGCTGGTGGGACAACATGATCGGCCCGGGCAAATCGGTCGACACCAACAAGTTTTTCGTCATCGGCGTCAACAACCTGGGCTCCTGCTTTGGCTCGACCGGCCCGATGCATACCAACCCCGACACCGGCAAGGTCTATGGCGCTGATTTTCCCGTGGTGACGGTGGAAGACTGGGTCAATGCGCAGGCGCGGTTGCTCGACCGTCTGGGCATCCAGCAACTGGCTGCCGTGCTGGGCGGCAGCCTGGGCGGCATGCAGGCTCTGTCGTGGACCTTGCAGTACCCCGACCGCATGCGCCACGCCGTGGTGGTGGCCAGCGCGCCTTGTCTGAGCGCAGAGAACATCGCCTTCAACGAGGTAGCGCGCCGCGCCATCGTGACCGACCCGGATTTTTACGGCGGCCACTTCTACGAACACGGCGTGGTGCCCAAGCGCGGCCTGCGCATTGCGCGCATGATCGGCCACATCACCTACCTGAGCGATGACGTGATGAACCAGAAGTTCGGCCGTCAGCTGCGCGAGGGCATGGAGCTGAAATACAGCACGCAGGATGTGGAGTTCCAGATCGAGAGCTATCTGCGCTACCAGGGCGACAAGTTCAGCGACTACTTTGACGCCAACACCTATTTGCTGATCACCCGCGCGCTCGATTACTTTGACCCGGCCAAGGCCACGGGCAACGATTTGACGCAGGCGCTGGCGGTGGCCAAGGCCAAGTTCATGCTCATCAGCTTCACCACCGACTGGCGTTTTTCGCCGGCGCGCAGCCGCGAGATCGTCAAAGCCTTGCTCGACAACCGCCGCACCGTGAGCTACGCCGAGATCGACGCGCCGCACGGCCACGACGCTTTCTTGCTGGACGACGCACGCTACATGGGCGTGATGCGTTCGTACTTTGACAACATGGCCCAAGAGCTGACCCAGGAGGCCGCATGACCGAAAAATCCACTCTGAGCGCCATTGCTGCGCTGGTGCCCCAGGGCTCGCGCGTGCTCGACCTCGGTTGCGGCGACGGCGCTTTGTTGGCCCATCTGCAGCAAGAGCGCGGCTGCACGGGCTACGGCATTGAGTTTGACGACGCCAATGTGCTGGCTTGCGTGCGCCGTGGCGTCAACGTACTGCAGCTGAACCTGGAAGACGGGCTGGCGATTTTCGAAGACAACAGTTTTGACGTGGTGCTGCAGATCGACACCTTGCAGCACTTGCGCAATGCCGAGGTGATGCTGCGCGAGACCGCCCGCATCGGCAAGCAAGGCGTGGTGGCCTTCCCCAACTTTGCGCATTGGCCCAACCGCCTGTCCATCTTGCAAGGCCGCATGCCGGTGACCAAGCGCCTGCCTTACCAGTGGTACGACACGCCCAATATCCGCGTCGGTACCTTCAAAGACTTTGAGGTGCTGGCGCTCAAGAACAAGCTGCGCATTCTGGACAGCTTTGGTCTGCAAAACGGCCAGGTGCAGCGTTTGCTGCCCAATGCGCTGGCGAGCACGGCAGTGTTCCACTTCGAGCACGCTTGAAGCGCTACTGGAGCTGCCGCAGCCACCAAGCGTTGGCTTGCGCGGTGCCCGGTGGCAGGCGTTCCGCCTATAGCACCTGCCGTTGGTAAGGCGGACATTCACTTTTGTCGCGTGACAGGGTTTAACACCAGGCTTGCTTGAATCCATTTATACAATCTATGGAAAACAACGAAAACATGGTTGCATCTATGGATTGGGGTTTGTTAAGCGTTGCCTTGGTATGGCTGGTGCTGGCACTGGTCAGTTTGTCGTCGGCTGCCGCCTTGGTGGTGCTGGGGCGCAAAGGCCTGGTGGCGGTATTGGCCGCTTTGTTGTTGATGGTTTTGGCAGCGGCAACGCAGCTGCTGGCCTTGCCGCGCCTGGCGCTACCGGAATGGAATGGCCCGCTGCTCGGCAGCGTGTGCTTCAGCCTGGTGCTGGCCGCCATGGCGGTGGCCTTGCGCCAGTTCCGCCAGCTGGACATCGCCTGGAGCTGGCTGCTGCTGCCACCGTTGGCGGTTTTGGCGCTGGGCCTGGACATAGCGCCATGGCGTGTCTATGCCACGGTCGCCGTGCTGGCATTACAAGGCGCATGGCTGGCGTTGGAGCTCAAGCCCATGCACCAGATGCAGCTGGGTCTGGGCTACCACATGCTGAGTGTGGCGCTGCCCTTGCTGGTGTTGGGCATGGCCTTGTTGCAGCTCGGGTTCGGCCCGCAAGCACAGGGGGAGCCGGCGCTGGTTTACGCGCTGCAGTTGCTGTGGCTGCCCTTGGCGGTTTTGCTGTTGGCGCTGGGTTTCATGCGCATGGCGCAGGACCGGCGCGAAGCCCGCAGCCGCCGTGCCGCGCTGCGTGACCCGCTCACGCGCATGCTCAACCGGCGCGCCTTGGAGCGGGTGCTGGAGCACTGCATCAAAGGGGCTACCCAGGAGCAGCGGCCGCTGGCGCTGTTGCTGGTGGATGTCGACCATTTCAAGCGCGTTAACGACACCTACGGCCATATCTCGGGCGACAAGGTGCTGCGCCACATCAGCCGGGTGCTGGCCAGCAATGTGCGCAACGACACCTACCTGGGCCGTTTTGGCGGCGAAGAATTTGTGGTCGTCTGCCCCGGCGCAGGCATGGAAGACGCGCAGATTCTGGCCGAGCGCCTGAACCTGGCGGTGCGCTCGTCCAGCGTGCAAATCCAAGGCCAGGCCTTGCGGGTGACGGCCAGCATTGGCGGTTACGCCGGCATGGTGCAGCCAGGCATGGCCTGGGAAGATGTGCTGGAGGTGGCCGATGCGGCCATGTACCGCGCCAAAGCGGCCGGGCGCGACCGGGTCGTCATGCTGCGCGAGTTGCTGCCGGAGGCTGCGCCTGTCGCCGCTCAGACTTGGCGCGAGAGCATCGCCTGAGATCGTAAACACGCTCTGAGACTGTCCACCCGTTCTGACAAGGGCGGCAGGGATTTCCCGCCGGCTGCTGGATAGCGGTGGGCAGGGCTGGTACGCTTGGGGCTTCGTGCGCCTTGGGGCGCCACCCCAGAAGGAGACCCGCCGTGAACGCCCGCATTGACGCCACCACTTTGCAAGCCGACCCCGCGCTCAGCCACATCAGCGAGCAATGGGACAAGGACATTCTGCGCCAGCTGACCGATTACATCGCCATCCCCGCCAAGTCGCCCGGTTTTGATGGCGATTGGGAAAAGCATGGCTTTATCGACACCGTGGTGCGCAATGCGGCCAGCTGGGTCGAGGCGCAAAAGGTTGCCGGCCTCAAGCTTGAAGTGGTGCGCGTGCCCGGCCGCACGCCAGTGCTGTTTTTTGAAGTGCCCGCCACCAAAGCCAACACCCAGCAAACCGTGCTGATGTATGGCCACTTGGACAAGCAGCCCGAATTCTCTGGCTGGCGCAACGACCTGGGCCCCTGGACGCCCAAGTACGAAGACGGCAAGCTCTATGGCCGCGGCGGCGCCGACGATGGCTATGCCACCTACGCCAGCATTGCCGCCATCCAGGAGCTCAAGCGCCAGAACGTGGAGCACCCGCGCATCGTCGGTCTGATCGAGACCTGCGAGGAAAGCGGCTCGGGCGACCTGCCGGTTTACATCGACATGCTCAAACCCCGTCTGGGCGATGTCGGCCTGGTGATTTGCCTGGACAGCGGCGCTGGCAATTACGACCAGTTGTGGCTCACCACCAGCCTGCGCGGCATGGTGGCTGGCACTTTGAAGGTGGAAATCTTGACTGAAGGGGTGCACTCGGGCGATGCCTCGGGCGTGGTGCCCTCGTCGTTCCGCATCATGCGCCAGGTGCTCGACCGCCTGGAAGACAGCAAATCCGGCCGCCTGCTGCCCGAAAGCTTTCACTGCGAGGTACCGGCCGAGCGTCTGGCGCAAGCGCAAGCCACGGCCGGCATTCTGGGTGACGAGCTGTTCAAGCGCTTCCCCTGGGCGCATTACGACTGCAGCGGCTCAACGCTGTTTGCGCTGCCCACCACCACCGACCCGACGCAGGCTTTGCTCAAGCGCACCTGGGAGCCTACTTTGTCGGTCACCGGCGCCGAAGGTCTGCCCGCGCTCAAAGACGCCGGCAACGTGCTGCGCCCTTACACCGCTTTCAAGCTGAGCCTGCGCCTGCCGCCGCTGGTCGATGCCACGCAGTGCATGCAAGAGCTGAAGGCATTGCTCGAAGACAACGCGCCTTATCAAGCCAAGGTTACCTGGCAAGGCGCCAGCGGTGCCAACGGCTGGAACGCGCCAGACACGGCCGATTGGTTCTTGAACGCGCTCAACCGCTCCAGCCAAGCCTACTTTGGCGCGGACTGTGGCTTTATCGGCCAGGGCGGATCCATCCCGCTGATGGGCATGCTGAGCGCCGGTTTCCCCAAGGCGCAGATGATGGTTTGCGGCGTGCTCGGCCCCAAGAGCAACGCCCACGGCCCGAACGAGTTTTTGCATGTGCCGTACGCCAAAAAGCTGACGGCCGCTGTGGCACAAGTGATCGCCAGCATGCCGGCCTGAGCAACGCTCAGCCTGCCTCATCTGCTGCCAGCGCTGGTTCGCCACGCTGGCAGCTCACGAACAAAGCCCCAACCCACCGCCCCATGAGCGAAGCCACGATCTTGATGGATGCCTCCGACCCTATCGGCCCCAGCGCGGCCCTGGTCGACAACGGCAAGCCGCTGTTTTTTGAACTGCCCAATGGGCAGAAAGCCTTTGTCATCCGCTGGCAGGGCGAGTTGCATGGCTGGATCAACGAATGCCAGCACGCCAGCGTGCCCATGGATTTTGACGGCGATATTTTGGAAAGCGGCCGCCAGTTCATCTTGTGCCCTTACCATGGCGCCATCTACCAGCCCAACACCGGCAAATGCGTGGGCGGCCCATGCCGCGGCGCCAATCTGGATGCCGTTCCGGTGGCCGAGCGCGACGGGCAGATCTGGTGGGCCGCCAGCGAGTAAGCCACGAGACGGCGCGTAGCGAGGCTTCTCCTACAATCGGCTGGACATGCCCAGTCTCAGCCAACAACGCACGCAAAAATACATAGCCGCGCGCCAGCAGCACCCGGCCTGGCTGTTGTTGGCCTCGCGCCGTGCGCCGCTGATGCTCAGCTGCCTCGATGCGCTGTTCGAGCACCAGCGCGATGGCGTGCCTTTTGATGCGGCGGTGCAAGCGTTGTCGGAAATGCTGTCGGCGCACGCCAACGACAGCGACTACGAAATTGATAGCAATGACACATTGAACCAGGCGCGCCGCGATTTGCGTGACTGGATTCGGCGGGCGTTGGTGGTCGAGCGCGAGGGCAAGGTGTTCGAAACCGATGCGCTCAAAACCGCGCTGCGTTTTGTGGCCCAGCTCGACGGTCGCATGATGACATCGACCGCATCGCGCCTGGCCGTGGTGCAGCGTGAAATCGACAACCTGGCGGTAGCCCTCGATCCCGATCCCGCAACCCGCAGCGCCCATTTGCAGCGCCGCATAGACGACTTGCAGGCCCAGCTGGCCCAGGTGCAGGCCGGCAACATTTCCAGCCTGGACACCGAGCAGGCGGTGGAAGGCATCCGCGAGGTCTATGCGCTGGCCACCAGCTTGCGCGCTGACTTTCGGCGGGTGGAAGACTCATGGCGCCAGGCCGATCGCATGCTGCGCGAGGCCATCATCAGCGCGCGCCACCACCGCGGCGTGGTCATGGACCAATTGCTTGATGGCCATGCGAGCTTGCTCAACACGCAAGAGGGCCGGGTGTTCGACAGTTTTCACCAGCAACTGTCGCAGCAAACCGAGCTGGCCGAAATGCGCCAGCGCATTCGCCAGATTCTGAACCACCCGGCCGCCGAGCAGGCGCTCGACGGCCTGCAGCGCAGCGCCATGCAGTTGCTGGTGCAGCAGCTGATCAAGGAAGCCAAGGTGGTGCAGGATGTGCGCGCCCGCAGCGAGCGCGAGGTCAGCCAGTTCATGAAAACCGGGCAGGCGGCCGAGAACCAGCGCGTGGGCCAGTTGCTCAACGATGTGCTGGAGCAGGCCTTGCGCATTGATTGGCAGCGCCAGGCCACGCGGCGCCAGGCCAGCCCTTTGCCGCCGATGGGTGTTGCACTGGGCGCCGTGCCGCTGGTGGAGCGGCTGCGCATCAAATCGCTGGAAGAGGGCGCACAGGCCGCTTTGCTGCTGACCACCCAGCACGCGGATTTGAGCCAGATGGAGAGCGAGTTCTGGCAAGCCTTTGAAGGGCTGGACCGCGAGGCGCTGTTGCAGCAGACTTTGGCTTTGCTCCAAGAGCGCGGCGAACCGATGAGCCTGGCGCAATTGGCGCAAGCTTTGCCACCGGGCGAGCACGACCTGGAGACGCTGGCGCTGTGGCTGTCGATGGCGCAAGAGGCGGGCCTGGCGATGGCGCCGCAAGCCCAAGAGCAATTGACCACACGCGATGGCGAGCAGACTTGGCGATTTACCGTGCCGCAGGTCGCTCTTGACAGTGCGAGTTTGGCGCAGATCGACTGGGAGCTGTGATGAACCACCCAATGAGCGGCTTTTCAAAGCCATGGACGCAGGCGCTGTATGCCAGACACCCCTGATATCTTTGACCAGATCGCCAGCCAGGCCACAGAGCCTTTGGCGGAGCAGACGGCTGTGCCAGAGGCCGAGACGCTGGATGAGCCCGTTGCAGAAGCCAGCCCAACAGCACGCACGCCCGCGCAGCAGCGCGCCGCACTTCAATATCTGTTGGCCAATGGCTGGGTAGAAGCTGGTAACAAGCCGCGGCTGTACCAGCACATTGCAGCGCATCTGCCCGTCTTGGACAGTCTGCTGGAGCCACTCGATCTGCGCGTGCAACTCGACGACGTGCGCGGCTTTGCCTTTTTGGCTGTGCGCAGCGACTACGAAAGCGACGATACCGACGAGAGCGAAGCGGGCGAGTGGACGCATCCGCTGATGCGGCGCCAGCGCCTGACCTTGGAGCAATCTTTGCTGCTGGCGATTTTGCGGCGCGAGTTTTTGCAGCGCGAGCAGGAAAGCGGCGTGGGGGTGGCTGTGCGGCTGAGCGTGGACGGCTTGCTGCCGCAGCTGGAAACCTATCTGGGCTCGACCGGCAGCGACATGCAAGAGCGCAAGCGCCTGCTGCAACTGCTGGAAAACCTGCGCGGCCACGGCCTGGTCTCGGAAGTGGATGCGCAAGACAGCATCAGCATCCGGCCCATGATCGTGCACCTGCTCAACCCGGAAAACCTGCAGGCGCTGCTCGCACGCCTGCGCGCCGTGGCAGAAGGCTTGCCGCCGGCCCAGGAGGGTGAAGCTTGAGCACCGATACCTCGTTCATTCTGCAGGCGCTCGATCTCTACAACTGGGGTGCCTTTGCCGGCCGCCACCAGGCCGATATCGACCCGGGCAACAGCGCCATCATCGGCCCCACGGGTAGCGGCAAAACCACGCTGGTCGATGCGCTGATGACCTTGCTGTGCGCCAGCCCACGCTACAACCTGGCGTCGACCGGCGGCCACGAGAGCGACCGCGATCTGGTCAGCTACGTGCGCGGCGCCAGCGGCCAGGGCAATGACAGTGGGGACCACATCACCCGGCCTGGCCCATGCGTCAGCGGCATTGCCGCACGCCTGGTGCGTGGCGCTGCGCCTTTCTCACAAACCGTGCTGCTCGGGGCGGTGTTCTGGTTCGACGGCTCCAGCCAATCGGCCAGCGACATGCAAAAGCGCTGGTTTTTTGCGCCCGACCAGGGCCAAAGCCTGGACTTGTGGCTCGAAGAGCAGCACAGCGGCGGCGCCCGTGCGCTGTCGCGCCTGGCCAAGGACAGCGACGGTCTGCAGATCTATACCAGCAAACAGACCTACCTGGCCAAGCTGCACAGCTTCTTCGAAGTAGGAAGCAACGCTTTTACCTTGCTCAACCGGGCCGCGGGCCTCAAGCAGCTCAACAGCATTGACGAGATTTTTCGCGAGCTGGTGCTCGAAGACCAATCGGCCTTTGCCGACGCACAAAAATTGGTAGACGGCTTTGCCGAGCTGGCCTCCATCCATGCCGATCTGGAGCTGGCCAACGCGCAACTCGTGGCCTTGTTGCCGCTGCGCGAAATGTCCGCGCGCGAGCAGCAACTGGGCCAGCAACTGGCGAGCTTGCAGCAATTGCAAACACAGCTGCCCGGCTGGTTTGCTGCGCAGGGCTTGCATTGGTGGCGCCAGCGCCATGACCAACTGCAGGCGCAAGTGGAGCAGCGTCGCGCCCTTTTGCACAGTGCGCAAGAGCGTGTAAAAGCGGCACGTGAGCAGGAGCAAGGCTTGCATGCGCTGTATCTGCAAGCCGGCGGCAGCGACATCGCTACGCTGGAAGCCAATATCCGGCTGGAGACCAAGGAGCTGGCGCGCAAACAACACAACCTGGTGCAGTACCAGACGCTGGCGCGCAATCTCGGCCTTGCCCAGGCCGCGCCCGCGCAGGCAGAGAACCTGGCCGAACACCAGGCGCATGCGGCAGCGGCAGTACAGCAGTTGGAGAACGAACAATCCCAACTGCAAGCCGAGGCCGAAACCGCGATTGCTGAAGAGCGCAACGCCCACAAACAGTGGAAAGAGCTGGAAGCCGAATACGAAGCGGTACGCCTGCGCCCGGGCTCCAATTTGCCGCTGGAATTTCAGCGCTTTCGTGCCGATCTGGCTGAGCACCTGGGCTTGGCGGAAGCAGCGTTGCCCTTTGTGGCCGAGCTGGTGGAGGTGCCACCTGCCGAGCAGCACTGGCGCGGCGCCATCGAGCGGGCGCTGGGCAGCCACCGCTTGCGCATTCTCGTGCCGCCGCAGGCCATGCGCGAGGCGCTGCACTGGGTGAACCAGCGCAACAACCGGCTGCATGTGCGCTTACTGGAAGTGCGCGAGGCCAGTGCGGCGGCCAGCGCCACTTGGTCAGATGGCTTTGTGCGCAAACTCAAGCTCAAACCCGGCGTGCCGGCGCAGACGGTGTCGGCACTGCAGCAGCTTTTGCACGAGCTGGACCGCCACTGCGTGGCCGATGTGGAGGCGCTGCAACGTACACCGCACGCCATGACGGCGCAGGGGCTGATGTCGGGCCGGGCTGAGCATTTCGATAAGCAGGACCAAAAGCGCATTGACCAGGACTGGATGACCGGCTTTGACAACCGCGACCGCCTGGCCCAGCTGCTGCAGCTGCAAAACGAGGCGGGCGAGAGCTGGCGCACGCTGGATCGCCTCAAGGCCGGCAAGCTCCAGGCCCAGCACCTGGCGCGGGAGCGCCGCCAACTGTGGGATGCGCTGCAGGCGCTGCGTCTGGAAGACATAGACACGGCCGCAATCGCCGAGCAGCTGGAACACAAGCAGCAGCAACTGCAAGCGCTGCTCAACCCGCAATCGGATACGGCCCAGGCCAAACTGCGCTGGGAAGAAGCGCTGGCACAGACACAGCAAGCGCAGGAGCAGGAGCGCGATTTGCAAGCCGAGCAGGTGGCCGACGAGCTGCTGCTGGCCGAAGCTGGGCGCAAGCAAAGCGCTTACCAGACGCGGGTGGAGACGGCGGCGCCGCCTGATGCGGATTTCCCCGAGCAATGGCTGCGCCAAAGCGGCAAAAAGCGCTTGCCGGTGCTGGATGGCGACAACCTGGATGCGCAAGAGCGCGAGGCTGGCAGCCAGGTGCAAATCAGCCTTAACGACATTGGCAAAAAACACTCCACGGTCATCAACGATCTGGTGCGGCAGATGGGCCGTGCGCAGACTGAAGACCGCGGCGCCTTGGCCGACCATACGCAAGAGATCGAGGCTTTGCCCCACTATCTGCAGCGCTTGCGGGTGCTGGAAGAAGAGGCGCTGCCGCAAAAACGCCAGCGTTTTCAGGAATACCTCAACGAGACCTCGCAACAGGGCGTGGACGCATTGCTCAACGGCATTGCCATCCAGGTGGCCGACATCGAAGACCGCATTGCCAAGCTCAACGAGACCTTACGCCGCGTCGATTTTCAGCCAGGCCGCTACTTGCAGCTGGAGCCGCGCACGGTGGTGCACCAAAGCCTGCAAGAGCTCACCCGCGCGCAGGCGCAACTGCGCACCGAGCGTTTGCGCGACGACGGCGGGCATAGCCACTACCGTGCGCTGCGGGCGGTGATTGAAATGCTGCAAGAGCATGCGGGCAACCGCCGCAGCAAGGCCGCGCAGGCTTTGCTTGATGCGCGCTACCGCCTGCAGTTTGCGGTGCTGGTGCTTGACCGCGCCAGCGGTGAGTTGCTGGAGCGCCGCACCGGATCGCAAGGCGGCAGCGGCGGCGAGAAAGAAATCATCGCCAGCTACGTGCTGACCGCCTCGCTCAGCTATGCGCTGTGCCCCGATGGCAGCAGCCGCCCGGTGTTTGGCACGATTGTGCTCGACGAGGCCTTCTCCAAAAGCTCGCAGGCCGTGGCTGCACGCATCATCCAGGCGCTGCGCGAGTTTGGGCTGCACGCGTTGTTTGTCACACCCAACAAAGAGGTGCGCTTGCTGCGCAACCATACGCGCTCGGCCGTGGTGGTGCACCGGCGTGGCCCGCAAGCCAGCATGGTTTGCCTGCGCTGGGAAGAGCTGGACGCCAAGCGCCCAAGCTTGGCGAGCGCTCCCACGAATAACTCCGTATGAAATCGCCCCAGCACTTGGCCACCAGCTTGGCTCGCCAATGGGCACGGGCCGATTGGCGCGAGCACCAACTGCTGGGCGGCAGTGCCGCCTGGCCGCTGAGCCTGCCCATCGGCCAGCCGGATACCCAGATTTTTCTGCACGATGCCGCTGCGCTCCAAGCGCATCTGCGCCAGTGGCGCGAGGTGGAAAACCTGGGGATTGGTGAGGTACTTTGGCAAGAGCGCCGCTACCGAGGCAGCAGCAGCGCGGTGTCTGTACCCAGCCATTGGCAGTTGGGCCGCCCCTCGGAGTTCTTGGCAGGCATCGAGCAATTCAAGGCGCCCGAGCATGCCCAGATCAAAGGCCTGTACCTGCGGCTGGGGCGGAACATCGCTGGCGCCGACCCAGCCTTTCAGCGCTTGCTGGTGCGGCGCCTGGCGCTTTGGCGTGATCTGCCAGACGCCGAGGTGCAAGCCGCTTTGCGCCTGGCGGGCCAGCTGGAGCCCGGCTGCGCCCAAGGAAAACCTTTGCGCATGCTGGCGCTGGGTGCGCATGACAGCAAGTTCTGGGAGCGCAATGGCGCTCTGTTGACGAGCTTGCTCGACCTGCGCTTTGCCGGCGAAGCCAGCCGCCAAGGGCTGATCGGTTTTTTGGGCGCGCTGCACGAAGGCGACCATTGGCTGCTGGTCGTGCCCATGGCGCCGGGCCTGCTGCCGTTTGCCCGCCTGCGTGTGACGGCCAAGGAGTTGCAGCACACGGCTTTGCCAGCCAGGCGGATCTTGCTGGTGGAGAACGAAAGCAGCCTGCACCAGTTGCCCAGCCCGTTGGCTGATTGCATTGCGGTGCTGGGTTCGGGCCTGGATTTGCAGTGGCTCAGTGCCGACTGGTTGCAAAACTGCCAGGTGGCCTATTGGGGCGATCTGGACACCTGGGGCCTGGCCATGCTGGCCACGGCACGCGGTTATTTGCCGCAATTGCAGGCGCTGCTGATGGAGCAAACGGTGTTTGACAGCCACCAAAGCCAGGCAGTGGCCGAGCCTGCACCGGCCGACCCAGCGCTTTATGCCCGACTGCCCCCGCAAGAATTGGCATTGGCGCAATACTTGCGGGCCCAAGAACTGGGCCGTCTGGAGCAGGAATTTTTACCCGGGTCTTTGGTGGCACAAGCTGTGCATGAGTGGTTGCAGGCCACGTAGCCACCGTGCGTCCTGGTCCGTTCAGACTGGCCTGCCGCCACCCTTTGCCCCAACACCATGAAATCCCCCATCCGCGTGGTCGATGTCGACCGACTGGAAACCTGGACCAAGTACCGCCCCGGTCTGTGCGAGACTTGCGCGGCCAACTGCTGCACCATGCCGCTGGAGGTGCAACTGGCTGATTTGGTGCGCTTGGAGCTGGTGGACCCTTTCGAGGTGGAGAACATCGAGCCCAAGCTGATTGCCAAGCGCCTGCTCAAAGCCAAGCTGATCGACCACTACAACCCCAAGCACAATATTTTCACCATGGCGCGCCGAGCCAGCGGGGATTGCAATTTTCTCGACCCGAAAACCCGTTTGTGCACGGTCTACGACAAAAGGCCGGAAACCTGCCGCTTGCACCCGAAAAAAGGCCCGAAACCGGGGTATTGTGCCTACGGCAACAAAAATCACAGTTAGTTGCTCCAGCGTACGCTGGCTAACCCGCTGGGAAGCTGGCGCCGAACTCCCCTAAAATGGGTCGAAAGTAATGAGCGCTGGCTCGATATGCCCCCTGGGCTTGCTCATGGGGTATTTTTTTAGCCGTATAGATGATGCAAAAGACAATACTGTTCTGGACGCTGGGAATCATCGCCAGCCTGTTGGCCGTCGGTGTTATTTACGGCGTGGGCCTGCAAAATGGCCTGGTATTTGACGACTCCGCATTCAGTGACGGTACGATTTTCGGCAATTATGGGAGCCTGGCGCAGCTGAAAGTGCGAATGCTTTCCTATGGCAGTTTCGTCTGGGTGCAGTCGTTGTTCGGCGAGAACTATGCGGTGCAGCGCATTGTCAATGTGCTCCTGCATCTGGCGGTTTGCCTGGTGCTCTGGCTGTTGACAACCGAGCTGTTCAAGCATGTGCAATTTGGCGAGGAAGTTGTAGCAGAACCAGGTTTTGCCACCAATCACCAGATCGCCATCTTTGCTGCCGTGGCCTTGTTTGCGGTGCATCCCGTTGGCGTTTATGCGGTGAGCTATCTCATTCAGCGCAGCATGGTGATGATGACCTTGTTTGCTGCGCTTGCCTGCTGGAGTTACGTCACGGCTTTGTCTGGCCGCGGCATCCAATGGGGCGTTCTGGCTGTGCTGTGCATGGTGCTGGCGCTGATGAGCAAAGAGCACGCCGTGGTGCTGCCGGCTTTGGCGTTGCCGCTGTATATCTACGTCAAGCGACCGCACTGGAAGACGGTGGTAGCCATCGTCGTTGGTATCGCGGTGCTGATGGGCGTATTTGCGGCGGCATTGTGGCAGCACGTGGGCGCCTTCGTTGGCGCAGTGGCAACAGATGACAACGCCTGGGCCTATGTGCACCAACTGGAGGCTGCGTACCCAGGAATCACTCGGTCAATTTACCCGTTGAGCCTGATGAACCAGGCTGCCTTGTTCTTCCACTATGGCTTGCTGTGGCTGGTGCCGAATGTGCAGTGGATGGCCATTGATCTGCGGCCCGCGTTCCCGTTATCTTTCACCAGCTGGCCGCATTGGCTGGGCGCGTTCGGCTATGTGGCTCTGGTGCTGGGCAGCTTTTATCTGTTGTTGCGCAAGCGTGATGCCTGGAGCCTGGTGGGTTTGGCGCTTCTGTGCACCTGTCTGTTATTTAGCTCTGAGTTCGTAACTGCCTGGTTGCAAGACCCGTTTGTACTGTACCGCAGTTATATCTGGGCTATGTTCCTTCCAGCTTTGCTGGCCTTGGGGCTGTTGCTATTCCCACGCAAAGCCATGGTACTGATCGCATGTGTGTTGGGCTTACTGTTCACCGTTTTGGCAGTAGAGCGCAATATGAGCCTAAAAAATTCCTACACCGTCTGGTCGGACGCCATTCAAAAAGCAGATATGCAGGCCCCTTTCAATGCATTCGGTCGTTGGCGTGCTTTTAATAGCCGAGGCGTGTATCTGTTGGAAAACATGAGCTACGAGCAAGCCCTGCAAGATTTTGAAAAAGCCGTGGCATTGCAAGAACCGCTGGGTTCGGCACAGTTCAACCGGGGTATGGCGCTGGAAATGCTCAAGCGTTACCCCGAAGCATTGCAGGCTTATCTGGCGGCGGAGAAGCTGGGCTTCAAGAATGCTGCGCTGGCATTCCACCAGGCCATCACCTACAAGCAAACCCAGCAGTTGGAGCAGGCCTACCAAAGCTATGCCAAGGCTTTGACCCTGAACCCTGATGCGGCGCTGTTGCCCGTGATCAAGCTGGAGCAAGCCGAGGTCGCGATCCCCACCGGACATTACGACACGGCCATCGCCAACTACCGCGAGCTGCTCAAAGCCACGCCGGAGAATCCGCGTTTGGAAGTGGGGCTGGGCATTGCCATGATCGGCAAAAAAGACTTTACCGGTGCGATGCAGATTTTTGACGCTTCCCTGGCGCGCCGCCCCAACCCGCCGGCTTTCTACGGTAAGGCGCTGGTGTATCGCGAACAAGGCGACCTCGCCAAAGCGGCAGAGAACATGCAGCGCGCCAGCGAGATGGATCCCGCCAACCCTGTCTACAAGAATTTGTTGGCTCAGCTCAAGTCAGGTCGCTAAGGTGCTGGGATGGCTTTTTAACGCGGGGCGTCAACAACCGCCCAGAACATCCGGTGCGAAGCCTTTGCGTGTGCTGCATGTGGGCAAGTATTACCCGCCTTATCGCGGTGGCATGGAGTCGTTCCTGGCCGACTTGGTGGAGCAACAGCGTGCGAGCGGCATCGACGCTTATGCGGTAGTGCACGGTGACCCGCTGCCTGATGACCCGGAATGGTTGATCCGTGTGCCAGTGGAAGTGACGCTGGTGTTTGCACCGATCGCGTTGGGCTTCCCGTTTGCGTTGTGGAAAGCCATCAAGCGCTTCGAACCGGATGTCTTGCATCTGCACATGCCCAACAATGCAGCGTTCTGGCCACTTATCATGCCTAGTGCGCGGCGCATCCCCTGGGTGGTTCATTGGCATTCGGATGTGTTGATTGCGGAGTGGGATACTTTGCTCAAGGCTTGTTATCAGCTCTACAAGCCCTTCGAGACCAAGCTGCTGCGCAAAAGCGATGCCATTTTGGCAACCTCACCGCCCTATATGGCGGCCAGCCAGGCCTTGCAACCATGGCTTTTCAAAACCGTTGCCATTCCTTTGGGCCTGAAGCCCTTGCAGGACGAAGTGCTGGAGCTGGCGCGCGAAGAATCGGTCGACGAATGGGGCGATGCCGAGCTGCGGGTTCTGTCTGTTGGCCGGCTCACTTATTACAAAGGCTTCGACACGCTGATTTCTGCGGTCGCAGGTTTCCCTAAAGTGCAATTGATCATCGCCGGGGAGGGCGAGCAGCGAGCCGAGTTGGAAGCATTGGTGGCGAAAGAGCGTGAGGCTCACGGCTGCGCCAATGTTCTGCTGCTGGGTTCGGTGAGCGAAGCCAAAAAGCACGCGCTGTTCAACAGTTGTGACATCTTTGCACTGGCATCGCGTGAGCGCACGGAAGCCTTTGGCCTGGTGTTGATTGAAGCCATGCAACATGGAAAGCCCTGCATTGCCTCAGACTTGGATGGCTCGGGCATGTCTTGGGTCGTGGGACAAAGTGGTGCCGGGCAGTGCTATGCACCCGACCAGGTGCTCGCTTGGAAAGGTGCCATACGCCAAGCACTGGAGGCGAAGGCGCAACTGGCTCAGCAAGGCAAAGTGGCGCAAGAAGTGGCTGATGAACAGTTCACCATTTCACAGTGCGAGCAACGCATCCGTGAGATCTATACCAGTGCGTTACCGCACTCGCATAGCGCTTTGCCGCCCATGTCGTTGCAGCGTAAGCAATTGTGCGTGGCGATAGTTCGTGACCAGAGCGAACTCGCCTTGCTGCAGCATTGGCACCCCGATTTTGCTGGTCAGGAATTGCTGTGTATAGACGGCAGCGGGCAGAGCAATGTAGCAGAGCGCTTGGCCCCAAGCGCCGTGTTGCAATTGTCGGTTGAGGCGATGCCCTGGTCGGACATGCTGGAGTTGCTCCAACGCCTGGTGGCAGAGCAAGGCTATAGTGCCTTGTGCATCTTTCCGGCAGCCCAAATGTCCGTCGGTGGTGCAGACAAGCTGCAGTCCAGCAGCAACTCCATGCAGCGGTGGTGGCAAAAACTCTTGCAGCGCCTGGGTATTCGGCACCACAGCCTGACTCGGGATTCGTGGATGCTGCAGGGCGCAGCGCTGGCGGATTGGCAGGTAGCGAAACATGCCACCATGGGCATGCATGTTTTCAGCTTTGGCCTGCGACGCAGGTAATGGCCAAGCAGCTTAGCAACCCAGTATCTCTGGAGGCCGCACTACAGCTATCACACTCGCCAATGTGCCCAAGCCCAGCAAGCTCCAGCGCGCATAGCGCGGCCAGCGTTGGGTACTTGTTTGTATGCCAATAGCGCTGACGATAGCAGCAAAGAAAATGCCATAGTTCAGCACGCGTAGAAACCAATTGGTGTGCAGCATCCACCAAGATGCACCGATCGCCAGCGATGACAGCAAGCCCAGGGCGATCAACAACAAAATTAGCAAACGGCCCATATTGGGATGGAAAACGCCGGAGCGAATGCCACTGACCAACCCGAAAATGCCGAGTACAAAGAAAGCGGCAAACATCAGGTTGCCTGATTGCACGAGCACAAAGCGCCCCCATGATCCTTTATAGGGCAGCCAAGCCTCGGCAGGCAGCAAATACGCTTGCATGGATAAGGCGGTAAACACGATGCACAGCAGGCTCAGAGCCAGCGCCGTGCGTTGCCGCTCCAGCGTACGGGAGATGGCATCTGTCCAACTGGGGCGCCACTGAAAGCGGCGCAGGGCAAGCACCAAGCCTATTCCGAGAACCACCGGAAGCAGCAGCAGATAGCGGCTGTTTGCCAGTAATTTTTTGAACTGGGCATGCTCGAGATCGGCCAGCATGGCTGCGTACGGGCCTTGTGGCAGCAGGTAGATTCCCAGGCTGAAGAAGAGCGTCAGTAAGACCGCCAAGTGTCGCAGCGTCACCGGGCGCCGCTCCATAAAATCTGCTAACACCAAGACCGTGCATAAAAAGATCAGGATGGCGTGGCTGAGAATATGCGTCACCGCAATGCAGGGCACGATCAAAAAGTACAACCAGCCCCCTTGCCGGTGCAGCCACAGCCAAGCGCAGATGACCCCGGTAAATACCAGCATTTGCCCCCATTGCTGAGGGCGCGATTCGATCAGAGGGGCCCAGAAGTAACTGGATAGCGCCAGCGCTGCCAGCACCAGGCCCGGTGCGGACAGTGCAAATTTGCGGTAGCCCCAGAGAAGCAAGAGGACCGAGAGAAAAACACCAAAGACTCCTAGTGCGGATAGGGCTTGAGCGTGCTTGATCTGCGCCTCCTCGGAAATTAGGCGCACTGCTTGAATAAAAGCAGGTCCGGAAACAGGCCAATGCACACCGAGGTCCAATTGGTGTGCAATGTCGATCCAATTGACCTCATCGTTGTGGCAGACAGGGTAGTGACCATAGGTACGTATGATCCAGGCCAATGCTGTAACCAACAAGGCTGTGGCCCCAAAAGACCAATTCGAATTGCATTGCTGCTTGAAAATCATGCTAATTGCTTATAGACAGCAATAGTTTCGCTGGTACAGCGGTCCCATGACAATTGAGCCGACCGGAGCAAGCCTTTGGCACGTGCCTCTGCCTGCCAAGCACTGTCGCTCAGACAATGCTCCAGTCCATGGCGAATGTCATCCACATCGAGAGGATTAACCAAGTAGGCTGCGCCGTCGGCGACTTCGGGCATGCAGGATGTATTCGATGTCAGCACGGGCGCACCGCTGGCCATCGCTTCGACAATAGGAAGACCAAAGCCCTCGTAGAGCGATGGGTAGGCCATAAGTCGAGCGCCAGCGTATAACTGGGGGAGCCATTTCTGTTCTACGAACGATATGTAGTGCAGCCATCCTTCTGACTGAGCTTGGGCCATTCGCAGGTGAATTGATTCAGAGTTCCAACCCTTCCCGCCTGCAATGACCAAAGGGTACTCAAAGCGTAAATCTCTAGGCAGGGTCTCATAGGCTTCAATCAGGCGTTCTACATTTTTACGAGGCTCAACGGTTCCGACAAACAAGGTGTACCGATGGGGTTGTAAATTCAATGCCTGCATCACAGGCTCAAGCGCCAGATCGGAGTATGGCTGATAGATTGTGTCCGCGGCTAGAAGTATTGCCTTGATGCGATCAGCTGCCAATAGTTTTCTATCGATCATTTCCTGACGCACAGTTTCAGAGACAGTAATAACCATATCTGTGTGCTTCAAGCTCGTTTTGAGCGTAAGCCTTAAATAATCGACTCTGGCTTGTGGGTGAAATTTAGGATAAAAAATGTGCGATAAATCATGAACTGTGCCAACCGTCTTTCCGGAGAATGGTGGAACTATGTAATTGGGTGAGTGATAAATAGAGTTGCGGTTATTTCTCAAGCGCCATTTAAAAAAATGAGGAGATAGTTGAGAAAAAACAAAAACGGCGGCTCGATTTGCAGATAGCTGATCGCGCAATGATGCTTGAACTTGGTGTGGTCGAGTTGAAGCCGACTGATCTGCCTGCTCCAATACACTCAGAGGGTCTTCAAGCCACTGGCCCATGGAGAAATAACGCAATCTGGCAATATCGTCACTCTTGTTTAATCGACGCGCCAGCTCATAGGTATAACGGCCAATGCCTGTTAGTGGGGGGCGCAAAGGATCCGCGCCAAGTATGAGGTCAAGAAGCTTCATGGCATCCTAAAAATTTCATCAAGGCGATTTAAAGAAAAGGCAAATGGAGCAAAAGATAGCGATTGATCGGCTATAAGGTGTCGATGCATCCAAAATCCAATGCAATTAATTCAGTTTATTTGTGAAATGTCTGCTGATTGGAGATAGTTTGGAATATTCTCAATAGCGCTTATGAAACTATCATATGAATGATTGCTGGAAATCTTGTCTAACTGGCGCTTACTCCACGCTGAACGAACTTCTGGGTGTGCATGCAAGTAGTTCAAAAGCTTTGCGTAATTTTCAGCCTTGTCAAAAGGGGTAACCAACTGCTCTTGTTCTAAAAATTCAGAAACAGCTCCGACATTGGAGGCTACAATAGGTATTCCTGCAGTTGCTGCTTCTAATAACACATTGGGTAGTCCGTCCCACTGAGATGTGTACAAGTAGGCAAAATAGTCTTCTTTCTGAGTCAAACTGGTAAAGGAATCAAAGCGGCCCTTCAGATTGACATTGGAGGGGAATGTACCAGGTCGCTTGCTGCTGTCGTTGAGCACTGAAGTGCCATAAACATCAAATTGAAAATCTGGCAAAAGCATCGCAACCTCTGCCAGAATATCAGGCCGTTTTTGTCGGTCCATACGACCTGCCCATAAAATTCGTTTCGAGGGTTGATTTTGAAGGTTGGAACTTCCCTCGGGGGCCGGGAAATATACAGTATGAAAGATGTCTGGGGAGACTCCAAATCCCTCAACCCAATTTCTAGGCAATGTTTTATTATCGCTGATGACGCCGCTCAATAGCGATGCACAATCCATTAAATAATTTTGCGCAAACCCGATTTTTTGACCGATCGGACTGATATCATCACAATATAAACTTGAAAAAATTTTCGTATATTGTTTAATGGCGATTCCATTGCGCTTAATGCATTCCCAGCCTAACCGGGAATTCATGACATGCATGGTTTTCGGCTTGATTTGCAAGAGCAATCTGACTAATATGTCTATTTTATGTTCGAAGTATAGACCGCTCAGTCGACTGCCTAATTCAATAAAGCATACGTTTGATGAAAGTCTCGTTTTCCATGGTGAAGGTGAATCCTCTGTGCTAATGAGCAGTACCTTTTTGGAAAATTTATCTGCGAGTGCATTTGCAAAGTGAATGGCACCCAGATCCGCACCGCCGGTTTTTAGCCAAGGAACAATTAATATGAAATCAATATTATCGGGAAGGCTGTTGATCAGGTCAAAATAAATCGTTCCAGGCAAATCATATGTCCAGGGATGTTCTAAAAACGATGCGGACGATACCACTTGTCCTTTTGGGTGCAGAGTTGCATCCAGTTCTTTCAGTTCCTCTAAGTCTTGATAAACCCAAGTGGGTAACGGTGGTGGAGAAAGTTTGCCTAATGTTGATTCTGAAAGTGCATCCAATAAGTTCGCATTGATCGATGTATTGGGGTAGATGCGTCTAGCAAATCTAGCCACAAAAGAGTGAAAAATATGCAATGCCGAAGAAGGCAGTAATTTTTTCAGAAAACGATCTATTGAAAAAAATAATTTCGTTAAAAATTTACGCATTGCAAATTTTATCAAAAAATTTACTGGGCTTTATGATGGCGCCTGCATGTCGATGGGCAATATTTAGAGACCCATTTCCCTTGCGCCGCTCATAGCGTATCGTCTCTTTCGCCGTGCGATGAATGTAGCCTTCAGCTATGGTTTCGCAGTTCCAATGCCAGTCTTCATAGCCAAAGCCTGCCTCGCCAACCCGTGAAACTTGGTAGGGACACTTTTCAAATACAAATTTTGCTGCAAACGCACAGGCATTCCAGTAGTTGGTTGTCAGTTGCGTCGCAGGCCTGTAGTATTCACCCAGTTGATCAATTTGCCACCAGTAGTTATTGATTTCACCAAAAGCAAATATTATTTCAGGGTGGATGATATTATGCTCTCCCTCGGCTTTAATCATCTCTATACTGTGTGAAATCCAATTTTTACTCCAATAATCATCTCCATCGAATGTGCCAATGTAGTCGCCATGGCTCTTGCTGACTGCAAAATTGCGACAGGATGAGAGATCTTTGAATGCGACTTGGTATATTTGATCGTATTCCCGGATGACGGGATGATTATGTACTACCCGCAACGTCTCTGAATCGGCATTGTCTAGGGTAATGACAAGTTCAACAGCAAGACCTCGCCCTTCCGCATGCTTTCTGCAGCGCTCGACAGCAAGAAGTGTCTGATGGCCTAAGATACCTTCTTTATGGAAGGTAACAATAGCACTAGCATCAAATTTCATTGTTAAAAAAATGAGGTACGAGTAATAGATCGTACCTTTTCTGTTGAGATGGAGAAGACACTATTTTTTTATTAAATCTAGAACAGTTCGGAGCGGCCTGGTAATTCTCCATGACCAGCTTTTCTGCATGGCGGTCACTAAATTTATTGATTGCTCGCTTTGAATTTGACTTTTGTGAACTTCTTGGCCAATATCGGTTATTTGTATTGACATGGTTTCGATGCGTGAGTTCAATATCGCATTTTCATTCATTGCGTTTTTAAGCAACATTTCCAACTCGTGATTGCGGAACTGCAGCTTGTGAGCATCTTGGCCGATATCAGTTAACTGTTGCAAAGTCGAGTAAGGTCTGTCGTTTAAAACTTGATTTTCATTCCGCAGCAAATGCTGTTTCTCTAGATTCTCTTGATTTTCTTTTTTTGCAATTTCTTGCGCAGAATGGAGTTGCTCAGTGAAATATGATTCTGCAACTAGCAATTTCTGGGTCACCTGTTTTTCAATCAAGGAAACATTATTGCTTAGTGAGTTAATGCTGGATTTTAGCTCTTGTATGCCGCTTGGCTCAGGTGCCTGGAACTGTTGTTGAGATCTTCCTTTGAAGATAAATGGAATGGGTGAAGTATCATCAGAATATACGAACTTGAGGATATTTTTTTGGCGTGGAATTTGCTGGAAAAGGCAGCCCAATTGCTCCAGCCAAGCAGATCGCCTTTCCAAGTTCAGGCGGTGATCTGCCAATTTTGGTTCGGATATAAACTCATCGAATGTTTGCGTGACTTGAAGTGCTCTCGATTTTTGGCTGTAAAACGAATTTTCACTTCGTAGCCAGCACGGGATACCTGCCAATTGCAGCCAGAGTGCCACGTGATAGGAGCATGAGTAGCCAATGCCCGCTTGAATCGGCTGAACGGATGTGCTACGTTGATTCGAAAAAATCAAACCCACTAGATCTAACAGTCTGGCGTCATGGAAAGGTAAAAGTGATCCTAATTTTTTGATAGTTTCAGTAGTGTCTAAAACTTCGTGGCGGGGATCACGATATGCTTGACACAGTGTCAATTTTTGAAAACCTATGCTTCTGCGCAAAAGGAATAAATCATTGCATATGTCTTGCTCGGGGGGCTTGTCAGCTGTGTAGTTCGACGAATTGAGATGTACCAGAACTCCTGAGCCCTTTTCTAGCTGCACGGAGTTGGTAAAAGAGAGCAATGCTTCTGTTGCATCATCAAATGAAAAGTCCGAGCTATAGCCGATATCATTCAGCCAGGTTTGAGATAGGTCGTCTCTAACGGCAAACGCTTTCGGCTGAAACTCTTTGATATGCTCAAGCACACGATGGTGGTACGGTGCAGTAATTTGCTGTCCTGAGACGAAGTACTCAATCTCCGGTGCCAAGCGCAAAAAATAGCTCACTACATTTAAAATGTAGTCGCCCCACATATGATTGAGAAAACCACCGCCATAAAGATGCAGTGCGGCGACATTGTGAATCTCCCGTACTTGTACAAGGGCAGGGGATGCCGCATCCAATGCGAGCGGCTGCTCTGATACAAAAAGAATGGCATCTACGCCGTATCCTTGTTGCAGCCACTCCGGGTAGCCAATGCGTTCAATTGCATTAGCTGCCATGACAGAGATGGTCGCACAGCCTTCATTCTTGGTTTTCGAATGCAGTACTGTACTGGTGTGCTGCAATATGTCACCAAAATTTCCATAGCCAAAATCACTGCCGATGAGGAGGGTTTTATTTTGGGAATTTGTAAGAGTATCTAAGCAGTTGGGGGTGGCGTAGAAGTATAGATCTGGCATGAATATATCTAGTCCTTTGGGCCAAAAGTTTGGTCGATGCGTTGCGCGAACGCTTGCGCACTATGGCGGTTTTCTATCAATGATCGTGCATTGATTCCTATGGCCTGAGAGGCATTCCAATTTTCATACAAATCAATGATCGCTTGTGTATAGGCTTGTATCAGTGCTGTATCATTTGCATGATTAGGAATCAAATAGCCTGTTTCACCATCAATCACCGCTTCAGAAATACCTCCGACATCGGGTGCAATTATCGGCAACCCTGCACTCATTGCTTCCAAAATGACATTGGGTAGACCATCATAAGCAGTGGTATAGATGAATGCATCGTAATTTACAGTATCAATTTCTGAGAAGCTATTAAAAATTCCTTGGTAGAAAAGGCCTGCTTCTGAGAAAGTTGTTTTTGAATAACCTTCTTCAAAACTGCCCCTGATATCTATCTGTAAATTTGGTATTTTTTCTCGAACATTTGAAATGATCAATGGTAACAATTCGGGGCGTTTTTCAGGAGCAATACGAGATGCCCATATTAATTTATAATGCGGGCTTTTGCACCTGTTTGCAACTGTGGGAAGGCTGCAGTACGTATAAATTGTTGAATATTTCTTTGCTTCGCTGGGAAATAAGTGGCTGTCTTTGAATACCATGTATTCGCAGTCACTAATGATCGTATCAATTTTATTTATATTATTTCGGAGAAAATTTATAGTCCATGGGCCTGTTATATTTTCTCCATGCCATGAATATCTTCCATTGCTGAAGCGGTAATAAATAATTTCCATGCTAGTGGAAAATGCAGTACCAAATCGATCCATCATGGTGTCTGCGAACTCACTGGCCTTCAGGTGCAGGCGGCTTTTTTTATCCGATAGCGCTAGTATTGCGCGAGTGGCCAGCATGCGCCGCTCTTCTTCATTGTGGTACGGAAAGGTACTGTACAAGTCAATAAAAACCGATCCTGGTGGTAGTTTAGATACCCATTGGTGTCGATCTGCACTTTGACCACTGATGACTAAGATGCGCTTTGCTAAGCCCTGCCTGCTTAACTGCTCAAGTATATGAAGAATATATTTTTCGGCACCACCTGGCTTCAGCCATGGTAGAAGAATGATGTCGGAAAAATAATCAAATCCAACCAAATCAAAAAATCGTTCCAGACTCATTCCCCAGTGCTGTTGGTTCCAGGGGATTGGGTTGTAACTATGCGCAGTTTCAATAAGGTTAGGCTGCACTTCCGGATCTAAATGGTTGGCGTCCAGGATATACTGAATTAGTGTTCGATCTTTAAAAATCTCTGCAGCAAAATTTATGGAGTGGAGTTCTTTTCTCTCTTTTAGAAATGTCTTCCAATCGCCTCTCGTTTGTTTGGCTTTTTTTAGGTTATTTCTTAAAGTCTGTGGTGAGAATAAGGGTGAATGAGGGATTATTTTCGCTGACTGTGCATTGGCTTGCTGCAGCAAACTGTTGCTGCGTTGTCTGTAGAAAATAATAGTGTCTTTTGCAATTTTGAAATTTACACCGGCAGCGATCAAACGGCAGTTGAAATCCCAGTCTTCATAAGCAAAACCCGTTGTGACTTTAAGATCTTTGTATGGATGGGCATCAAAGATGGATTTTTTTGCAAATATCCTTGATGCATAAGGGTGTTGATAAGCGAAATCGGCAGCAGTCAGCCAATTGCTATCAAAGTATCGAACAACGTGAAACTGATTGCCAAAGGCGATCAGGTACTCCAGAAAAATGGCGATAGATTCGTCGGCGTATTCTCTAGCAGTTTTGATCAGCGATGTGATTGAGTTGCTGGACACCAGGTCATCCGCATCAGATGTCCAGACATATTCACCTTGCGCGAGTGCAATCCCTGCGTTACGTGCAAGGCCAAGTGATCCCACATCTACTTGTGTCACTTGGATGTTTTCAAAGTTCTCGAAATTATTGGAGTTGAAAACTTCAATAGTAGGAGTGTCTGCTCGATCAAAAACTGCAACTAGTTCGACAGTGATGCCTTGTTTTCTCGCTTCATGTGCACAAGCCTCCAATGAATGCAACGTAGGCTGCAGATATAAAGCCTCTCTGTGCATGTTAAGGACAATGCTGACATCTATTTTTTTCATTGGCACTCCACCTTGAACGGCATTTGAAATTTGAACCACATGGGGTTGTCATTGTTCGTCAGCACATCGAATACCATTGCAAGCTCATCGGCGTATATGACGACGTTGTCACTTCGGTCCCATTTGCTGACCTTGTTAACACGCAACGCAACAGAGTAGGACTGCCCTCCTCTCAGCATCATGCTTGATTCAAAAGAAAAAGTCGGTTGCTGCCCGGCCGTAAAGTTCAGACTGTGGCGATGGGTATTGAAATAGCTCTCCCCAGTCAAGTCTTGTCCGAATTGGTCCTTTAATATAACCCCGACTGAAATATTTTCAATTGACTGGTGGATATCGATTTTAAATTCCAGTTTAAAGCGCTCCCCTTGCTGTAGAAACTCAACCTCTTCATCACTTGAATTTTTCAGTTTTTTAGTATGAAGAGAAAGAATTTTCCCGATATTTTGCTGTGGATCTGGGACGATGTGGTCTGCGGGTGCATTGCTATTGCTTTCTTGTAGCAATTCAGAAGTGCTTTCCTTTTCTATAGGTTGCTGAGAATGCGATGAATTGTCTGTGTTTTTGAGAGTGATGCGATTGTTTTCTATGAAGACATCATTCATATATGAGTTGGTGACATCAGTGACATTTCCCTGCATTTTTATAGTACCGCCTTCCAGCCAAATGGCCTCGTCGCACAAAGCACGGACGGCATCAATGGAGTGGCTGACAAATAAAACAGTGCATCCACTTTCCATGAGTTGGCGCATTCTGGCCATGCTTTTGTGTTGAAACCAGGCATCTCCTACACTCAATGCCTCATCGACTATGAGAATATCAGGCTCAACATTAACTGCGACTGAAAATGCCAAGCGTGTAAACATGCCACTGGAGTATGTTTTGACTGGCTGATTAACAAAGTCTCCAATGTCTGCAAAGTCCAATATCGATTGCAACTTGGCATCTACCTCAGTTCGGGTCAGTCCAAGGATTTGCCCATTGAGATATATATTTTCAATGCCAGTGAATTCTGGATTGAAGCCTGAACCGAGCTCTAATAGGGCTGCAATACGTCCATGAATGACCACATTCCCGTGCGTTGGTGTCAGGGTGCCGCAAATAATTTGAAGCAAAGTGGACTTGCCTGCACCATTTTTACCTAAAATACCATAGACCTTGCCTTTGGGGATGCTGATGTTTATATCTTTAAGAGCCCAAAATTCGCGGTGATAGGTTTTTCCGAATCTTTGGAAAAGCATCTGTAGAAGCCGCTGGTGAGGCTTCTCATAACTCAGATAGCATTTTCCCAGATTTTGAACTGAGATGGCGAGTTCACAGGACATCGGCAAAACCTTTTCTTGTTTTTTGGAACCAGATAAATCCCATCAGTGCCACAACGATTGAAATGCATGTCCACATGAGCCAATCTGCCCAGTTAATGCCTTTGTTCCAAAGCATGACATTGCGTGCTTCTTCGACAACGTAAGTCAAAGGACTGAAATACATGGCTTGTTGATACTTCTCGGGCAGGGAGGTAATCGGATAGAAGATCGGCGACAGAAACATCAAAACTGTTGTGGCGATGCCCATGAATTGGCCAACATCTCTCAAGTAAACCCCTAGGGATGAAAAAAACCAAGCGAGACCGAGCGTTAAAAACAGCAGCGGAATGATGACCAGTGGTAAATATAATATATTAGGGGAAGGCGCGCCAAAAAATATGAAATAAAATATCAGCCATACCAGCAAGCTAATCAGCATGTGGAAAAAAGCAGATCCCAAGGCAACTACAGGGAGGATATCCAGGGGGAAGATAACTTTTTTTACATAATTGGCATTGTTCAGGATGAGGCTGGGTGCTCTGTTTAATATTTCAGAGAAAAAATTAAAAATCAACAGTCCAGCAAAAAGTACAAGAGCAAATTCAGTATTTGAGCCGGTACCACCTTGCCAGCGAGACTTAAAGACAAAGCCGAACACAAAGGAATAAACGGCCAACATCAATAAAGGATTGAAGAATGACCACAGCAATCCCATGGCCGATCCCTTGTAGCGACCAATGATTTCACGTTTGACTAAATCAATAATAAGTCTTCTGTTTTTGTACAGGTTTTTTACTAAATGTAATGGGGACGTGGAAGGATTTGCGTGTGGGTTCACAGATACCCCTTAGGATTCATTTTTTGCCAATACCAATGGTCATTGCACATATCAGTGAGGTTGCGCTGGGCTGTCCAGTCTAATAACCGCTGCGCGAGCCTGGTTTCCGCATAACAGGATGCGACATCACCTTTGCGTCGTTCAGAAAGTTTGTAAGCAATTTTTTTTCCGCTTGCAGTTTCAAATGCTTTAATAACCTCGAGAACACTATATCCAATGCCGGTTCCAAGGTTGATTTCAACGCACTGTGGTTGCTTGAGATAGTTGAGAGCTTTCACGTGACCGATCGCCAAATCAGTCACGTGGATATAGTCCCGGACGCCGGTGCCATCAGGAGTGGGGTAATCGTTACCCCAAACATTTAAATACTCACGCTCGCCAACTGCAACCTGCGCGACAAAGGGCATCAAATTGTTGGGAATGCCTTGAGGGTCTTCGCCAATTAATCCACTCGCGTGTGCTCCAACCGGGTTGAAGTATCGCAAAATTGCTATTTTTGATGTCGGGCTAGATTGATAAAAGTCTCTTAATATGTCTTCAATAATCAGCTTGCTGCGGCCATAAGGGTTGGATGCGGATAATGGATGATTTTCAGTAAGGGGGAGGTATTTGGGCTCACCATAGACGGTGGCAGATGAACTAAATACCAAGGTGTCAACCTGGCATTTTTTCATGGCGATTAGCAAGCTGATCGTGCCATTGACGTTGTTGTCGTAATACTCCAAGGGGTTCTTGACAGATTCACCCACTGCTTTGAGGCCTGCAAAGTGAATAACGGCTTGACATTTATGGTTTCGCAATGCCGCTTCAACATCACTTTGATTGCGAATGTCCAAGTTGACTACAGGAATTTTTTTGTTGGTGATAATTTCAATTCGACGAGTTGCTTCGGTTTTGCTATTGCTGAAGTTGTCGGCAATAACAACATCATGCCCTGCCTGCAGTAGCTCAACACAGGTATGTGATCCGATATATCCGGCGCCACCAGTAACGAGTATTTTCATATGGAATTAATCTGCAAATAATTGCCTGTCTGACCTTTTTATGTGATGCAGCGAAGGCTGTAAAAGGTGATTATGTTTTTCTATTTGTTTGGAGTGGGGTGCGGCCATATTTGTCTTCCAGTCGCACAATGTCGTCTTCGCCTAGATAAAGGCCGGTTTGTACCTCAATGATCTCGAGCTGTGTATCGCCGGGATTTGCTAGCCGATGAATTTGGCCGATAGGAATGTAGGTCGATTCGTTTTCTTGAAGGCGAAAAACCCGCTCGCCACTCGTGACCTGTGCGGTTCCTTTGACGACCACCCAATGTTCGGCGCGGTGGTGATGCATTTGCAGGCTCAGTTGAGCGCCTGGGTTGACGACAATGCGTTTGACTTGAAAGCGGCTGCCGCTGTCGATACTGTCGTACCAGCCCCAAGGACGGTGTACTTTGCGATGAGCCGAAGCTATGCTGCGGCTTTGTGTCTTCAACTCGGCCACGATTCTTTTCACGTCCTGTGTGCGGCGTTTGTCCGCCACCAGCACTGCGTCGGCTGTTTCGACCACCACTACGTTATCCAGCCCGACTGCAGCAATCAGACGATTTTCTGAGAACAGCAAGCTGTCGCGGGTATCGATAGCCAGTGTTTCGCCATTGCTGGAATTACCTTGAGGGTCTCGGGGCAGTACATCCCATAGTGCGTCCCAGGCGCCGAGGTCGGACCAGCCGGCATCCAGCGGGACCACGCGCGCTGGTACGCCTAGCTCTGGGCGCACAGGCAATTTTTCCATTACGGCGTAGTCGATGGAGTCTGCCGGGCAGGCTGCAAACAATTCGGCGTTCGGGCGGGTGAAGTCCATGTCTTTACCGCTTTGGGCCATGGCTTGTTTGCAGACGTCAAGCATGGCGGGCTGCAGGGCGGCCATGGCCTTGAGCCACTGGTCGGCGCGCACCATGAACAGGCCACTGTTCCACAAGTACTGACCACTGCTGACATATTGCTCGGCAATCGCCAGCGACGGCTTTTCGGCAAAGCTGGCAATGCTGAAGGCGCCAGATGCTTCTTCCTGGCCCTTTTGTATGTAGCCATAGCCGGTTTCGGGTCGATTGGCGACGATGCCAAAGGTGACCATGGCGCCTTCATGCGCCAGGGTCCAGGCAGACTCCACTGCTTTGTGCAGTAGTGCGGGCCGTGTCATGACATGGTCAGCTGGCATGGCCAGCAGTACGGCATCTGGCTCCGCAGCCAATGCTGCCAATGTCAGTGCCGGGGCAGTATTGCGGCCTTCAGGCTCAAGCACCAGCTTCGCAGTGTTGATCCCGACTTCTTTTAATTGCTGAGCAGCCAGAAAGCGGTGTTCGGCATTGCATATCAGAATGAAATCGGTGCGCTCGATGGTGGGATTGAGCCCGTCAAGACGCTTGACCGTGCTTTGCAGCATGGACATGCCACTGCCGTCAAGACTGAGAAATTGTTTTGGGTAGTGTTCGCGTGACAACGGCCACAGACGGGTTCCACTGCCACCGCACAGGATGACGGGTGTCAGCTTTGGCATAAGCGTATTGATGGTCTGAGGGGTGATGTAGTCAGAGATTGTCATTGTCAGCTTGCTGCCTCTTGATGTTCAGCAGCGCCAAACTCTGGTTCAGACGACGCACTTGTCGTTCAATCCGAGTGTTGACCATGTCTGCGTGCAATGCTTTGACAAACAGTACGCCAACTGCACAGACCAATAACAGGGTGGGTGAGTAGCGAATGCCGAGCTGATCTGCAACGCCATCCAGTAAGCGAGGCCAAATACCCAGCAATACGGCGAGTACGGCCAGCACGAACCAGAACAGGCCCAAGCGCAGGTACAGCCGATCTCCGCGGATGAGGAACAGAATAACCGCGGCAAAGAGCACGCCCAGTGCAGCGGTAGTGATTTGAAAAGTTGCCATAGCAGTGTGCCGGCTGGCGTAGCGCAGCTAAGCCCGCTTACGGGGTGCCAAGGATGCTGCTATCCAGAGCCGGATTTGGGCGGTGCCGTCAATCCTTTATTTTTACCCGGAATAAAATTATTGGGTAAAGAAACCCCGAGATTCTACCGGGTGGGCTGGAGGAGGTGCAGGAGATATGTCTCGATGGCCTAACGATACATTGTGGTAACAATTGGTAGAAATCCTTCCGTTTACCTGAGCCGGCTCAAACCACCGCATAAAACCCCAGTGCCTCCCGCAGGCGGCAATCCGTGCCACACTCGCTGGCTATGTCTTCTTCCGAATGGGCTCGTAACGCTGTTTCCGCCTTTGATCGCATCGTCAATGCCGAGGGCGGGTTTCGTTCGCGCCCGGGGCAAAGGCTGATGGCCGAGCAGGTGGCGACAACTTTTGCGGTCGCGCAGCTGGGCAAGTTGGAAGAAGGCGAAGAGCCACAGCGCGCAATTGCGGTGATCCAAGCCGGCACGGGCGTGGGCAAGTCGCTCGCTTATGCGGTGCCGGCCATTGCGATGGCGTTGGAGCGCGGCACGCGGGTGCTGATTTCCACGGCCACGGTGGCGCTGCAAGAGCAATTGGTGAACAAGGATTTGCCGGCGCTGGCGCAGCAGATGGACCAGCCTTTCAAATATGCACTGGCCAAAGGGCGCGGGCGCTATGTTTGCAAGCTCAAGCTGGAAAGGCTGGCAGGCGCAGCGCAGGGCGAAGCGGGTGCAGACACCGAGGCGATCGACGACGATTTCTTCCCCGAAGAAGCGGCCCAGGCGCGCAGCGCCCAGCGCAGCCCGCAAGAGAATGCGGCGCGCTTGCAGTTCTACACCAGCATGGCCGATGCGCTGGCCACGCGGCGCTGGGATGGCGACCGCGACATGCTCGATACGCCGCCTGAGCCCGAAGTCTGGAGCCCCGTCGCTGCCGAAGGCAGCTCTTGCACCGGCAAACACTGCCCGTTGTTTGGCAGTTGCACTTATTACGAGCGGCGCAAAGAGCTGGTGCAGGCCCAGGTGCTGGTGGCCAACCACGATTTATTGCTCTCGTCGCTGGGCGCGCGCCTGTTGCCTGAGCTGGACAACTGCTTGCTGATTCTCGATGAGGCGCACCATTTGCCTGGCACGGCGCTTGACCAGTTCGCTTGCGAGATGAACCTGAGCCAGCTCACCTGGATCGACAAGCTCGCCAGCCGCGCGCAGCGCGTGGGCGCCTTGGTCGAGGTGTCCGAAATTGCCGATATTCCGCGCCACTCGTCCCAATTGCGCCAGCATTTGCAAGACATTGCGCGTCTGATCATGGACGAGTATGGCGAAGGCATGCGCCAGCAGCTGCAGTCGGGCAGCCGCGGCCCGGCGCGGGTACGCTTGCCGCGCGGCGAGCTGCCGCCTGCGCTGATCGAGCCTTTGTCGCAGGCGGCGCACCATGCCAGCGGTTTTCTCGATGTGTTGCAGGCCATCTCCAAAGCCTTGCGGGCCCAGATGCGCGAGCAGCCGGAAGAGGCCAAGCGCCTGTCCACTTTGTACGCGCAAGTCGGCACTTTGGCGCCGCGCCTGGAAGCCGTGCACAACACCACGCAGCTGTTGCTGCAAGAAGTGCCTGCAGGCGCCGTGCCTGCGGCCAAGTGGTTCACGCTCGATGTGGTGGGCGAGTTCGTCGCCATCAAGTTCTACGCCAGCCCGGTGATGCCCGGTTCCACCCTGCGCCACCATTTGTGGAACCAGGTGCGCGGCGCAGTGCTGACCTCGGCCACGCTCACCAGCGGCGGCCAGTTTGACTATTTTTTGCGCGAAGCCGGCTTGAACAACGATGCGGCGGTAACCTCGCTCGAAGTGGCCAGCCCTTTCAACTATGCCGAGCAAGGCAGCCTGGTAGTGACAGAAACCCAGGCCGATCCGCGCACGCCGCAGCTCTTTGCCAGCGAGATGGTGGATGCGCTGTTGGAGGATCTGGCCCAGGTGCAATCGGGCGGGCTGGTGCTTTTTACCTCGCGCGAGCAAATGCGTCTGGCTGTGGATGCTTTGCCAACCGCCATGCGCCAGCACGTGTTGGTGCAAAACACTTTGCCACGAGGCCAGCTTTTGCAGCAGCACCGCGAGCGGGTTGCTGCGGGCATGCCGTCCATCATCTTCGGCATGCAAAGCTTTGGCGAAGGCCTGGATTTACCAGGCGCGCTGTGTGAATCGCTGTTCATCACCAAGCTGCCGTTTGCGCCGCCTGACGACCCGGTCGACGAAGCCCGCGCCGAGTGGCTGAAGAACTCGGGCCGCGATCCGTTCAGCGAAATCGTGGTGCCTGCCACCGCCATTCGCTTGGCGCAATGGGTAGGGCGTGCCATCCGCACCGAGGCCGACCAAGCCCATGTCTATTGCTACGACAAGCGCCTGGTGCGCACCGGCTACGGTCAACGCCTGTTGGCCAGTTTGCCGCCGTTCAGCTTGCACAAGCGCATGGCGAATGCTGGCTAGCGTTCAGCGTAAGAGCAAAAACCGATACAACAAAGCCTGCAGCGACACCGCGCTGCAGGCTTTGTTTTTTCGAGAGCCGGGGCGGGCTGCTTAGCGCGCCTTGCGTTGCAAACCGAAAGCGCTCAGCAGCACTGCCAAGGCAGACAGCAACAGCATCCAGCTGCTGTTGGCGGGCACAGGTGTGGCACCAGGTGCGGGTGGCACAACAGTGGGAGCAGCGTCCACCTTCACCGTCACTTGGGCCTGAGCGCAGACCGTGGCGTCGGCCTTGGCGCAGATTTGGTAGCGGATGCTGTAGTCGCCTGCGGGCGTGCCTGCGGGCACGGTCACTTGGCCAGTTGTCACGTCCAGCGTGGGCACGGCAGCGCCCGGTGTGCTTGGCGTGGCGCCGGTCACTACGCTCAACGTAACATCACCCAAAGAGGCGGGCTTGTCATCCAGCTTGTCGTTGTCCAGCACCGAAGGCGTGGTTTGGCTGCTGCCGGTGGTGACGGTAAAAGTGCCATCGTTGTCGGCACTGATGCTCGGTGGCACGGGCGTAGGCGTTGGTTCTGGTGTGGGTTCAGGATCGGGCACCGGGGTGGGCGTTGGCTCGGGTTCCGGCACAGGCTCAGGCTCTGGCTCAGGCGTGGGCTCGACGGCCGGGTCTTGCACTTTCAGGCTGACGGTCGCGTCATCGCAGGTTGCTGGCTCGGTGGCGGGCACGGCGCACAGCAGGTAGCTGATCTTGTAGTCGCCAGCAGGCGTGCCGGGTTGTACGGTGATGCTGCCGTCGGTGTTGATGCTGAAGCCGCCGCTGGCCGGCGTGGGCACGCTCACCGGTGTCAGGCTGGCATTGGGGTTTTTGCCTTCCAGCACCACGGGCGCGCCGTCCACGTTGTCGTTGCTGACAATGCTTGTGGTCTTGCCGCCTGTGGTTGATGTGACGGGCGTGTTGCTGTAGTCGTCATCATCCGCGGTGATCGTGATGCTGGGCACCGGCGTTGGATCGGGCTCTGGTTCAGGCGTTGGGTCCGGTTTTTCTTCGGGCGCGGGGTCGGGCGTGGGGTCGGGTTCTGGAACAGGATCGGGGTCATGCACGGCTGCGGGCTCGTCCACCACGATGGTGGCCACTGCTTCTTTGCAGGTGGCGAAGGGCGTGGTTGCGGGCAAGCTGCACAGCTCGTAGCGGTATTCGTAGATGCCGGGCGTGGTGCTGGGGGCCACGGTCACCGAGCCGTCTGCATTCATCACGATGGAGCCGCTGGCCGGCGTCTTGTTCAGCGCCAAGGCGGTCAGTGTGGCATTGCTGCCGATGACGGCTTTTTGGCCATTGCTGTCGTCGTTGTCCACCACGCTGCCTTGGCTGCCGCCTTCGGCGCCAAAGCGGTAGCTGTCGTTGTTGGGGCTGATGGTGACGGCCGGTTCAGGCGAGCAATCCACCGCATCACCGGCGCTGGCGATTTTTTCCAGCTTCACATCGTCCACATACACATCGTTGCCGCTGTCGGCCTGGCTCAGGTTGCGCAGCGATACGCTGTAGTTGCCGTCGCTGCCGCAGTTGGCGGGCACGGTAAAGCTCCAGCTGCTCACTTCCCATTTTGTGGAGCGCGCATATTTGCTGATCGGGTCGCTGTGGCCGAGCACCGTGCCTTGGCTGGTTTCCTGTGCCTCAAAGCGTACGCTGACCGTGGGGTTGGTCACGTAAAAGGCAGCGCTCAGGCGGTAGCTGGCGCCTGCGTCCAGTTGTACTGGGCGGCGGTAGAACTCGTTTTTCACGCGGCCGGCGTTCAGTGCCATGACGGCGCCGTGGCTGCCGGGTGTGGCGCCCGCGTCAGTGCCGGAGTAGTCGCCGATGGCCAGGTTTTTGAACATGTACCAGCCTTGTTTGGCATCGGGCGCTCCGTCGACAAAGTGGGCCGGGTTGGCCACGGCGTAGTAGCCGTTGTCGATGTTGCGGGCGTTGCGCCAGTCTTTGTTGCTCTCGGGCGTGGCGACATCACCAAACAGGTAGAACTTGTTGCCGTGGCTGAAGTTGGCGCCGCTGTCGGCCATGTCGCTGGCCGGCACGTAGACCTGGGGCACGTAGGGCGAGCTGACGCGGCTTATGCTGTCGCCAAAGCTGTCGACAAACACGGTTTGCGCGCTGACGCCAGCGCTCACACTCAATATAGACGTCAGGGCGCTGAGGCCCAGCAGGGAATGGCGTAAAGGGTTTTTCATCACAATCGTGCTTGCGCCCGGCTGGGCCGGACGGGTGGAACACGCCGCAGAACAGGGCTGCGGCCGGACAAGCGGCGATGTGGCGGGAGACGGTTGTTATGGCAGCTGCCAGTGCAGAACTGGCAGCCGTTGTCGCTGTTTATGGGCCCGGGGGAGCTTCGCACCGCTGAGAGAGCGGTCGAAGAAAAGCATCACCTTGCTTGTATCTATTGGTAATTATGGTTGCGTAGATGACTTTACGTGCGCGAGCGCTCACCATGTCCAAGGTGTAACAAGGGTCAGAGAATGCCTATCGCCGATGGTGATGACATTTGTTTGCGGGCACGAAAAAAGGCCGTGTCCTTGGTGAACACGGCCTGGGGTATGAATAGTTTTCAGCAATCAAAGCAGAAAGGCGGCGGCAGGGGTTCCCAGTGCGCAAGCACTGTGTTACCGCCTCAGGTTTTGCGCACCAGCTTGCCTTCCATTTTGGGTGCGACCAGCGGCGGGAGAGGCGACGCCACGGGGTTGCCAAAGCCTTCGCCGCGATTCCAGTTGTCCAGAAAGCCTTCGATCTCTTCCTGGCTCTGGCCGACAAAGTTCCACCAGATCAGCACACCGCCTTCGTAGGGCTCGCCGCCCAGCAGAATAAAGCGAGAGTTGGGGCCGCACTGCACCTCGACCGAGTTGCCGCCATCGGGCAGGTAGATCAAATCGTTGGCGGGCGCGGGTTGGCCGTTCACTTGCAGGTCGCCGTAGAGGCACAGCACGCCGTATTCAAAATCGGGGCGCAGCGCCAATGTGGCCTTGGTGGGCTGGGCGTTTTCCATGTCCACGGCCAGGAGCGGGCTGTGCACTTCGGTGGGCGCCGTGTGGCCTTGCCATTCGCCGGTCAGCACGGTCATTTGCAGGCCCTGCTGTGTCAGCTTGGGCAGCACCGGGTAGTGCTGAAAGCGCGGCGGCATGAAGCGCTGCTCTTTGGGCAGTGCAATCCACAGTTGCACGGCGTGGAAATCGGGCTTGCCCAGGCTTTCTTCCGAGTGGGCGATGCCTTTGCCCGCCGTCATCAGGTTGACCTGGCCGGGGCGGATCGGTTGTTCGCTGCCCAGGCTGTCGCGGTGCAGCACCTCGCCTTCGATCATCCAGGTGAAGGTTTGCAGGCAGGTGTGCGGGTGCGGGCCCACTTGCATGCCCGGGCCTTCGTCAAAGTGCGAGGGGCCGGCGTGGTCCAGAAAGCACCAGGCGCCCACCATGCGCTTGCCGCGGTTGGGCAGGGCGCGGAGCACGGGTACGCCGCCCACGTCGGTGACGCGGGCTGGGAAACGCTGCAATTCGGTGGCATCGGCCATGGAAAATCTCTCCTGAGGTGGGCGCCCGGCAGGCCGGGCACGGGGATCAACGGGCGGGAATGAGCAGGCCGCGCTGCACGGCCGGGCGCTGCAGCCAGTGGCTGAGCACGCGGCTGACTTCGGGGTACTGGCCCCAGCCCACCAGCTCTTCGGCGTTGTAGCGCACGATCATGTTGCGGATCCAGGGGAAGATGGCCATGTCGGCAATCGTGTACTCGTCGCCCACCATCCACTGTTTGCCGGCCAGGTGCTTGTCGAGCACGCCGAGCAGGCGCTTGGATTCGTTCACGTAGCGCATCAGCGGGCGCTTGTCCTCGAAGTCCTTGCCGCCGTATATGTTGAAGAAGCCGACCTGGCCGAACATCGGGCCGATGCCGCCCATCTGGAACATCAGCCACTGCAAAGTGTCGTAGCGCAGCATGGGGTCGAGCGGCAGGAACTGGCCGGTCTTTTCAGCCAGATAGACCATGATCGCGCCCGATTCGAACAGCGCGATCGGCTGGCCGCCAGGGCCATTGGGGTCGATGATGGCCGGGATCTTGTTGTTGGGGAAGGTGCCGACAAACTCCGGGCTCATCTGGTCGCTGCTCTCAAAGCTGACCTGGTGCACCTCGTAGGGCATGCCCAGCTCTTCCAGCAGGATCGATACCTTCACGCCATTAGGCGTGGCCAGCGAATACAGTTGCAGCAGATCGGGCCGGGTGGCAGGCCATTTGCGGGTGATGCTGAAGTTGGCAAGGGTGCTCATGCAGTCTCTCCAAAAGGGCGTTGTTGCGCTAATGGGCAGAGCATAAAGCAGAACGCGTTACGAGCCTGTCTTCGGCTTTTCTTCAAAATCGATGCGCAGCCCGTCCTTGGTGACGGTGAAGGTGGCGGGCAGACGGTCGGCCTTGTCGAGCTTGGCCAGGTCTTCGTCACGCAGCGTGTGGATGACGACGTCATTCATCGCCTGCTCGGCAGCTCGCGGGGCGTAGGCTTGCAGCATCTCACTCATGCCGTCGGGCAGGCCGGTCATCATGAGCGAATTCACGTGCACCTGGGTGGCGCGCAAGCTGTGGTCCTTGGGCTCGTAGCGCAGTGCAAAATCCAGGTCCATCGCGCCGTCAAAGCTGTGGCGCAGCACCTTGCCGCTCAGCTGCGCGGTCATGGTGGCGTTGATGCGGTTGGCCTCGGGCTTGAGCTGCAGCGTCGGCGCGTATACCTCCAGGCTCAGCAGGCCGAGCAGTGGGTATTGGCGCGGAAAGGACTTGGCCACCATGGTTTGCAGCTCGGCTTGCGTCAGGGTGTAGCTGCGCGGGGCGAGCAGTGAGCAGCCTGCCAGCCAGGTGGCAGCGCACAAAGTGGAGCAAAGAAGAAGGCGTCGGCGCATGGTGGTGCGATTTTATGTCGGGGCAAGTGCTGGGCACGCGGCAAGCAGGGTCTGCCGCGGCTCAAGCAGCGGGACGGATTCCCAGGCTGCGGGAGCGCATTGTTGCGCAGCTGGCATAACATTGTTCGGCTTATGCACTAAAGCCCGGTGCTGGCGCGCGAGGGGCTTGTTTTCATGGGGTAAATGCCCAGTCTCGGCCATGCTGCAGCGCGGGATCGGCGTCATTTTCATGTAAGAATGTGCCTGCTTTTTCAGCAGTTGGAGGAAGCGGGCGCTTGCGTACCGACCTCCGGCTGTTTTGGCTGTGAAACCGGTGCCAGTCAGAGCGCCGCTTCGGGCCGCAAGATCCAAAGGACAGACAATGAACTTCCCCCTGAGCAAGCGGGCGCTCGCCCTGCTGGGCGCAACGCTGATCGGCGCTGCGCACGCACAAACCCTCACCATCGGCCTGGCTTCCGAGCCTACCGCTGCCGATCCGCACTACCACAAGATGACGACGAACGATTCGTTCTCGGCCCATGTCTATGACTCGCTGGTCGGCCGCACCGCCAGCATGGAGCTGACGCCATCGCTCGCCACCTCGTGGAAGAACCTGGACGACCTGACCTGGGAGTTCAAGCTGCGCAAGGACGTGAAGTTCTCCAACGGCGCGCCCTTTACCGCGCAAGACGTGCTGTTCACCATCTGCCGCACGCTCAACAACGAGACCAACGTGTCGCAGTCGTACATGGACACGACCAAGCTCATCACCGACGTGCAAACGCCCGATGACTACACCGTGGTCATCAAGACCGGCGAGCCCGTGCCGCTGATCCCGGCCGAGTTTGCGCGCAGCCTGCCCATCATCTCGAGCAGCATCATCCAGAACGCCAAGCTGCATTTCGCGCCCAAGGAAGGCTGCGGCTACAAGGGCGCCTGGCCCACGGTGGCTGATTTCAACAGCGGCAAGATGGCTATCGGCACCGGCCCGTTCAAGCTCAAGTCCTATGTCAAGGGCACGGGCATCACGCTCGAGCGCAACGACGCTTATTGGGGCCCCAAGGCCCACTGGCAAACCGTCAAGATGGTGGCCGTGCCCAACGCCGGCCCGCGCCTGACCGGCCTGATGTCGGGCGATTACGACCTGATCGAAAACCCCGCTGCACGCGATCTGGCACGCATCAAGGAAGACAAGAAGCTGGCTTTTGTGGCCACGCCTTCCACGCGCCTGGTGTTCTTCCAGCCTGATATCGGCCGCGACAAATCGCCTTTCGTTACCGCCCCTGATGGCAAGAACCCGCTGCAAGATCTGCGCGTGCGCCAGGCCATCAACATGGCCATCGACCGCAAGGCCATCGTGCAGCGCCTGATGGACGGTATGGCCACGCCCGCCAACCAGTACATGCCCGACGGCATGTTCGGCGGCCTGGCCAAGGTGCCCGAGATCAAGTTCGACCCTGAGGCCGCCAAGAAGCTGCTGGCCGACGCCGGCTACCCCAACGGCTTTGAGCTGACGCTGTCGTCCACCAACGACCGCTACATGAACGATGCCGCCATTGCCCAGGCAGTGGCGCAGTACCTCACGCGCATCGGCATCAAGACCAAGGTCGACGCGATGACCGCCTCGATCTACTTCCCCAAGCGTGCCAAGCGCGAGTTCAGCTTTGCCATGGGCGGCTGGCCGTCGGAAAACGGCGAAGCCTCGGGCCTGTTCCAGCTGTGGGTGGCCTCGACCGATTCGCCCAAGGGCCTGGGCACCAGCAACTACGGCGGCTTCAGCAATGCCGAGTTCGACAAGGTCTACATCCCCGCCGCCAAGACGGTGGACGCCGCCAAGCGCAAGCCGATGCTGGAGCAATCGACCAAGATCGCTCTGGACAACGTACCGCTGATTCCGCTGCACTTTGAGAGCAGCATCTGGGCCTTCAAAAAGGGCCTGAGCTACGAAGGCCGCCGCGACCAGTACACGCTGGCCACCTCGGTCAAACCGGCCAAGTAAGCGCCACCAGCCGCGCCGAGGCAAACACCATGGCGCTGACGGCCCGCATGCGCCCAAGGGTGGGAATGCGGGCCTTGTGATTTTCTATTGCAGCGGCCCGGGCTTGCCTGGGCGCTGCCCACGAAGGACGCAACGTGATCGTCTATATCCTGCGCCGCATGGTGCAAAGTTTTCTGGTGCTGCTGGCGGTGTCGCTGGTGGTGTTCATGGCAGTCTATGCCGTGGGCGACCCCATCGAGCTGCTGGTGAGCGCCGAGGCCAGCGATGCCGATCGCCAGGCCATGATTCAGCGCCTGGGCCTGGATCTGCCCGTGTGGGCGCAGTACTGGAGCTTTCTGGTGCGTGCTTTCCAGGGCGATCTGGGCACCTCGTTCGTGCATGGCATCCCGGCCATCGAGCTGATCGTGCAGCGCTTCCCGGCCACGTTCGAGCTGGTGCTGGTGGCCATTGGCATGACCTGCCTGATCGGCATTCCCCTCGGCCTGATTGCCGGCCTGTACAACGACAAGCCGCTGGGCCGCAGTTTGATGGGCGGCTCGGTGCTCGGCTTCTCGCTGCCCAATTTCTGGCAGGGCATGATGCTGATTTTGATGTTCGCCGTCTGGCTGCGCTGGCTGCCCGCTTCGGGCCGGGGCGACACGGTCGATGTCTTTGGCGTGCCTTTCTCGCTGTTCACCGCAGATGGCTGGCGTCACCTGATGCTGCCGGCCATCAACCTGGCCTTGGCCAATATTGCGCTGGTGCTGCGCTTGACGGCTACCGGCGTCATGGAAGCCAAAACGCAGGAATACGTCAAGTTCGCCCGCGCCAAAGGCATCAGCGAGCGCCGCATTCTCACGCGCCACATTCTGAGCAACATCCTGATCCCGGTGGTCACGGTCATCGGCATGGAATTCGGCCACCTGCTGGCGTATTCCACCATCACCGAAACCGTGTTTGCCTGGCCCGGCATGGGCAAGTTGCTGATCGACAGCATCTACAAGCTCGACCGCCCGGTCATCGTGGCCTACGTGATGCTGGTGACTTTTATCTTTGTGATGATCAATCTGGTGGTGGACTTGCTCTACGCCGTGCTTGATCCCCGCGTACAGCTGCAGGAGGCGCAATGATGCAGCCGGAAAAAACGCCCATGACCATCGACAGCAGCCCGCGCGCGCAGCCTTTGCAAGACACGCCGCAGCGCCGCGCCATTCTGAAAAAACTGCGCAGCAAACCGTCCGTCAAAGGCGCGGTGATTGCGCTCATCGTATTGCTGGCGGTGGTGCTGCTGGCGCCGTTTTTGTCGCCGCAAAACCCCTATGACCTGGGCGCGCTCGACCTGATGGACGGGCGCTTGCCACCAGCCTCCAAAGCCGCCTCGGGCATGACCTACTGGCTGGGCACCGACGACCAGGGCCGCGACATGCTCTCGGCCATCTTGCACGGCCTGCGCATCAGCCTGATGGTGGGCCTGAGCGCGGTGGCGCTGGCTACCATCATCGGCAGCCTGGTCGGCTTGGTGGCCGCCTACATGGGCGGCTGGGTGGACACGGTGCTGATGCGCATTGTCGACTTCATCCTCGGCTTTCCCACCATTCTGGTGGCGCTGGTGCTGCTGGCCATCATGGGCCGCGGTGTGGACAAAGTGGTGATCGCCATCGTGCTGGTGCAGTGGGCGCATTACGCGCGCATCATGCGCGGCCGGGCGCTGCAAGAGCGCAAAAAGGAATACATCGAAGCGGCCAAGAACCTGGGCTTTCCGGCCTGGCGCATCATGACGCGCCACCTGCTGCCCAACTGCATGGGCCCGGTGATGGTGTTCGCCACCATCCAGATCGCCAACGCCATCGTGCTGGAGGCGACGCTGTCCTTCCTGGGCGTGGGCGTGCCGATCACCGAGCCCTCGCTGGGCCTGCTGATCGCCAATGGTTTTCAGTACCTGATGTCGGGCGACTACTGGATCAGCATGTTCCCCGGCCTCGCCTTGCTGGCCTTGATTTTGTCGATCAACCTGATCGGCGACCGTCTGCGTGAAGCCCTGGACCCGAGGAAGTAATGACTACCCCTTTGCTTGAAGTACACAACCTGCAAACGGTGTTCCACACCGAAGAGGGCGCATGGCCGGCGGTCAGCGACATCCATATCAGCCTGCAACCGGGCGAGATTCTGGGCCTGGTGGGCGAATCGGGCTCGGGCAAATCGGTCACCGGTTTCTCCATCTTCGGCATGATCGACGCGCCCGGCGAAGTCACGCAAGGCCAGGTGCTGTTCAAGGGCCAGGACTTGCGCGCTCTGCCGCCCGAGGCCATGCGCAAGCTGCGCGGCGACCGCATCGCGATGATCTTCCAAGACCCGCTGATGACGCTCAACCCGGTGCTGCGCATCGAAGAGCAGATGCTCGAAGCCATCAACGCGCACCAGAAAATGCCCAAGGCCGACGCGATCAAGCGCTGTGTCGAGGCGCTGGCCATGGTGGGCATTCCGGCGCCGGAAAAGCGCTTGCGCAGCTACCCGCACGAGTTCTCGGGCGGCATGCGCCAGCGCGTGGCGATTGCGATTGCCATGCTGAACAAGCCGGACCTGATCATTTGCGACGAGCCCACCACGGCGCTCGACGTCACGATCCAGGGCCAGATCCTCTACCGCATGCAGCAAATCTGCCAGGAGCAAGGCACGGCGCTCATCTGGATCACGCACGATCTGGGCGTGATCGCCGAGCTGGCCGATCGCGTGGCCGTCATGTATGCCGGCCGCATTGTCGAGACCGGCACCGTGGCCAAGGTGCTGGATGCGCCGCGCCACCCCTACACGCAAGGCTTGCTCAACTCGCTGCCCGCGCAGGCCACGCCGGGCGCGCGCCTGGCGCAAATCAATGGCATGGCGCCCAGCCTCTCGGGCCGCGTGCCGGGCTGCGCGTTTGCACCGCGCTGCACACGCGCCACGCCACAGTGCGTGGCCGAGCAGCCGCCTGTTACCACCATTCCGGGCCGCGAGTTCCGCTGCTTTGATCCTTTGGAAGCGCCTGCCGCATGAGCACCAATACCCCTCCCGTGATCGAGTTGCGCAATGTGCACAAGCGCTTTGTCAGCACGCCCGATCTGCTGCAGAAAATTGTCGGCGCGGTGGCGCGCCAACCGGCGCAAACCCGCACCGTGCACGCCGTCAACGGCGTCAACTTGCAAATCGCCAAAGGCGAAGTACTGGGCCTGGTGGGCGAATCGGGCTGCGGCAAATCCACCTTGGGCCGCGTCGTCGCCGGCCTGCACCCTGCTACCGAAGGCGAGCTGCTCTACCAGGGGCGCGACGTTAAAACCCTGGGCGGCAAGGACCACCTGGCCTACACGCTGGGCGTGCAAATGGTGTTCCAGGATCCGCAGGCATCGCTGAACCCGCGCCAGAAATTGCAGCAGATTCTGGGCGAGGCATTGCAGGTGCACCGGCTGGCGCCAGCGGGCGAAATCCCGGCTCGCGTGGATGCCGCCTTGGCCGAAGTGGGCCTGGCCACCGAATACCGCAGCCGCTTCCCGCACCAGATATCGGGCGGCCAGCGCCAGCGCATCGGCATTGCCCGCGCGCTGATGGTGACGCCGGATTTTCTGGTCTGCGACGAACCGGTGGCGGCACTCGACGTGTCCATCCAGGCGCAGGTGATCAACCTGTTCATGGATCTGCGTGCACAGCGTGGGCTGACGTACATGTTCATCAGCCACGATCTGGGCGTGGTGCGCCACATCTCGGACCGCGTGGCCATCATGTACCTGGGCAAGATTGTCGAGATGGCGCCTACGGCTGAAATTTTTGGCAATGCACAGCACCCTTACACCCAGGCCTTGCTGGCCGAGGTGCCCGATGTGGCGCGGCGCAAGCGGGTGTTCGTGCCCATCAAGGGCGAGATCCCGTCGCCGCTGAACCCGCCCTCGGGTTGCACTTTCCACCCGCGTTGCCCGCACGCCATGGAGCGTTGCAAGCAAGAAGTGCCGCAGCTGCGTGAGATTGCGCCCGGCCACGTTAGCGCCTGCCATTTGCAAGACCCGGTTTGAGAAGCATCCATGGAAATGACTCTGCAAAATTTCAGCCAACAGCAAGGCCGCTTTGCATTGGATTGGCAGGCGGGCAATGGCTCGCTCTACCTGCCCATCACGCTGCATTGCTATCGCCCGCAAGGCGTAGCGGCCGATGCGCCCGTCGTTCTGGTGCAGCATGGCGTGCTGCGCAATGGCGACGATTACCGCGATTTCTGGATACCCGCTGCAGACCGTTATGGCCTGCAGATCATTGCGCCCACTTTCGGCAACGAGCATTGGCCGGGTGTGGAAAGCTATAACAACGGCAGTGTCTGGACTGAAGATGGTGATTTGCGCGACAGCGCTTACTGGTCGTACCAGGCCGTCAAAACCCTGGCGCAGCGGTTGCGCGAGCTGGGCGTTGTGCGCAGCCAGCCTTTGTACCTGTTCGGCCATTCAGCGGGCGGCCAGTTTGTGCACCGCTTTGTCAGCACCTTGGGTGCGCAAGGTTTTGCCGGCGTCGTGGCGGGCAACCCGGGCTGGTACACCTTGCCCGATGCGACCCTGAGCTTTCCCGAAGGCTTGGCCAATATCGGCTTGCCAGCCGATGCACTGGCACGCTTGCTGGCCACGCCGCTCATCATTCTGGCGGGCGACCAGGACACTGATACCAGTGATCCCAATTTGCCGGCCGAGCCCGCCGCCCTGCGCCAAGGCCCGCACCGCTTTGCGCGTGCGCACCACTACTTTGAAGCCGGCCAAAAAGCTGCAGCGCAACTGGGCGTGCCGCTGGCCTGGCAATTGCACGATGTGGCCGGCATTGGTCACGACGGCGAAGCCATGAGCCATGTTTGCGCGCACTGGTGGTTTGAAGGGCGCATGCCCGACGCTGCCTGGCTGGCGCAATGGGCTGGGCGTACTACAGCCTGATCAGATCAAGTCAAAACAGAAAAGACCAAGGAAACAAGACTATGCAAACCACCACCCAACAACTGGTCGATGGCATCTCGGATTGGATGCGTTGCGAATCGCCGTCGAGCGACCCGGCCGCGCTGGAGCGCATGGTCGAGATGATGCGCGCCCAGGCTGCTGCCGCTGGCCTGCGCGCCACCGTGAGCGCAACGCGGGCCGAAGGCAAACACGGCGCTGGCCCGGCTTTGCCGCTGCTGCACATCACCAATCGCGCCGAAGGCGATACGCGCCCAGGCCTGTTGATTCTGGGCCACTCGGACACGGTGCACCCGATCGGCATGCTGGCCGACAACCCGATCCGCATTGAAGGCGACCGCTTGTATGGCCCCGGTGGCTATGACATGAAGGCTGGCATCTACCTGGCGCTGACGGCGCTCAGCGCGGCGGCCAAGCCGGGCAGCACGCCGCTGCCGGTGGATCTGCTGATCGTGCCGGATGAGGAAACCGGCAGCCACGCATCGCGCAAACACATCGAGGCCTTTGCCAGCAACGCCAAGTACTGCCTGGTGGCCGAGCCCGCCCGCGCCAACGGTGGCCGCTGCGTGACTGCACGCAAGGGCACGGGCATGCTGCGCCTGGGCGTCAAAGGCCTGGCATCGCACGCTGGCGTGGCGCACGAGAAAGGCCGCAGCGCGATCCGCGAAATGGCCCACCAGATTCTGGCGCTGGAAGCCATGACCGATTACCAGCGCGGCGTGACCGTGAGCGTAGGCAAGATCGAAGGCGGCACCGCCACCAACACCGTGCCCGCTTTCTGCAAATGCGTGGTGGATTTTCGCCTGCCCGATCTGGCCGCCGCTGACGAGCTGGTCGGCAAGATGCGCGCACTGCGCCCGGTGGGCGAAGGCGTGTCGCTGGACATTGATGTGGAAGTGAACCGCCCGCCCATGGTCAAAGACGCCAAGGCCGAGGCCTTGCTGGCCCGCGTGCAGCAATCGGCCAAAGAGGCCGGCTTTGCCCTGGAAGAAGCCCCGCCCACCGGCGGCGGCAGCGACGCCAACTTCACCTCCGCCATGGGCGTGCCATCGCTCGATGGTTTGGGCGCCGATGGCGATGGCGCTCACACCGTGACCGAATACATCTTGGTTTCTACTTTGGAGATGCGGGCTCGCTTTTGGCTCCACCTCTTGACGCATCTCGACTGAGATGCTGCATCGGTAATGCCGAACCACGGGTTAAGACATCACCTGCTTACGCATCTCGATTGAGATGCGACATAGGTCGTAAGGCATCACCTGCTTATGTATTTCGACAGCGATAAACCCTGAACTGAGCAGATGTGAAAGGGCGCAATTCTCGCGGGCTGTTGGCTGTTCCCCCACCCCTTCAGCCAGCGCCTGCGATCGGAGTAAACGCCGGCGGTTTGGCTGCCGCAGGACAGCCAAACTTCGTGCTCTAACTTGCGGTGGCTGTTTGAGCGAAGACCCTTGGGTCGCAGCGAGTTCCACCGCACGCCGTCGTTTGCTTCGAGCGCAGGTTGCCGCGAAAGATTCGCTACGCGAAGCTTTCGGGGACGCTGGATGTAGGGCACGTTTTTTCCCCTCGCTTTTTGTCGTGTAACAAAAAGGGAGGTCGCCTGCCGGGGCGAGACCCGGCCAGCTGCGGCATGCAAAAAACCAGCAACGCCAGTTAGAAAAACAGCCTATCCAATCTGTGCAAAGCGCAGACTTTACCGCTGCGGACGAGTACTTTAAGCACTCAGCGCCGTATCGAGATCGTCACGGCGCCCAGAGCCGTTATTGCAAACTATCCGCATAACGCTCCGCGTTGCGCTCGCCCCCCAGCGTAATCCAGGTCAGCAGCACGCCGCACAACGCCCCAGTGGCCATGCCCACCACCATGGGCAGCGGCTTGCCGGTGGAGAACAGACCAACGATTTGCATTGCTATCGCGCCACTCAGCATTTGCAAGGTGCCGAGCAGGGCTGAGGCGGTGCCGGCTATCTCGCCGTGCTCTTCGAGTGCGAGCACCGAGGTGGTCGGGATCACCAGGCCCATCAAGGCGCTGGCGATGAAGTACAGGCCGATCAGCACCAGCAACTGGTCGCCGCCCAGCAGGTAATAGGCCAGCATGCAAAGCATCACCACGCCGCTGGCGCTGGCGGCCACCTTGACCAGCGGCACCAGGCCAAAGCGCTTGCCCAGCGGGCCGGTGAACTGGGCGGCGCCGATAAACGCAATCGCGTTCAAGGCAAACGCCAGACTGTATTGCGTGGTGCTCAGACCGTAGTGGTTGATCAGCACGAACGGCGAGCCGGCCAGGTAAACAAAAAAGCCAGCCATGGCGCAGCCGCCGATGAACACCAGGCCCAGGTAATGCCAGTCGCGCAGCAAAAAGACGTAGGCCTTGAGGGCGGTGCCCAGGCTGCTGTCGCTGCGGGCGGCGGCATCGCGCGTTTCGGGCATGCCGCGCAGCATGGCGGCCAGGCCGATGATGGCCGCCACGGCCACCACCCAAAACACCAGGCGCCAGCCGCCCACGGCAATCACCGCGCTGCCTGCCAGCGGCGCCAGGATGGGCGATACGCTGAACACCAGCATCAGCAGCGACATGAAGCGTGCGGCCTGGTGGCCGGTGTGCATGTCGCGCACCACGGCGCGGGGAATCGCCATGCCGGCTGCCGCGCCCATGCCTTGCACAAAGCGCAGTACCACCAGGGTGTGGATGTCTTGCGCCAGTGCGCAGCCCACGCTGGCCAGCACAAAAATGCCCAGGCCCAGATAGAGCGGCTTTTTGCGCCCCCACATGTCGGCCAGGGTGCCAAACAGTGGCTGGCCTACGCCGAGTGCCAGAAAAAAGGCGGTGAGGCTGGCCTGTACCGCGCCCACCGGTGCGTTCAGGCTGGCGCCGATCTGTGGCAGTGCGGGCAGATACATGTCGATGGCAAACGGCCCGACGGCCGAGAGCAGGCCCAGGATGAGGACCAGACGCAGCGAGATTTCGGAGCGGGAAGCAGCAGAAGTGTCAGACATAGGGGCGCGATTGTCGCCGATACGCGCAAAACGCGTATGACGGCAGGCCGCGCCGCTGGGGCTCAGGCTGGGGCCAGACTGGCCAAATGCTTTTGCGCGTAGCTCTCGTACCAGGCGAGGCAGGCCGGGTTGGCCATGGTCTCGGGGTTCAGCACTTTGCGGGCGGGCTGGCCGAGCAGCAGTTTTTTGATCGGCAGCTCCAGTTTTTTGCCGGTGAGCGTGCGCGGTATGGCTTCCACCTGCTCGATGGTGTCGGGCACAAAGCGCGGTGAGAGCGCGGTGCGGATGGCCTGGTTGATTTTGCTTTGCAGCGCTGCGTCCAGCGTCAAACCTTCGCGCAGCACCAGGAACAGCGGCATATAGCTGTCTTTGCCGAGGTATTCGAGATCGACCACCATCGAATCCTGCACCTCGGGCAGCGCCTCGATGGCGTTGTAGATTTCGCTGGTGCCCATGCGCAGGCCTTGGCGGTTGATGGTGGCGTCGCTGCGGCCGTAGATGATGCAGCTGCCGTCGCTGTTGATCTGTATCCAGTCGCCGTGGCGCCAGATGCCGGGCCAGTGGTCGAAATAGCTGTCGAGATAGCGCTGTTTGCCCGGGTCGTTCCAGAAGTACAGCGGCATGGAGGGGATGGGTTTGATGCAGACCAGCTCGCCCACTTCGTCGCGCACCGGCTGGCCTTGCTCGTTCCAGGCTTCCACGGCATTGCCCAGCCAGCGGCACTGCATCAGGCCTGGCACTTGCGGCAGCTCGCGGTTGGCGCCGATGAAGGCGCCGCAAAAGTCGGTACCGCCCGAGACATTGCACCAGAACACTTCGCCCGCGCCCAGCGCCGCCAGTTGCGCGCTGCCCCAGCGTTGCACCTCGGGGGCCAGCGGCGAGCCGGTGCTGCCCAAGGTGCGCACTTGTTGCAAGCCGGGGATGGCTGTCAGATCGAGCCCGGCTTTCATGCAGTTGTTGTAGTAGGCCGCGCCGGCGCCAAAAATGGTGACGCCGTGCTTGGCGGCAAAGCGCCAGAGCACGCCCCAGTCGGGCTGGCTGCTGCTGCCGGCGGGGTGGCCGTCGAAAATGCTGATGGTGGTGCCCATCAGCAGGCCGCAGGCCTGCAGGTTCCACATCACCCAGCCGGTAGAGCTGTACCAGAGAAAGCGCTCGTTGCGGTTGGTGGCGCTGTAGCTGGCGCCCAGGTCGTTTTGCAGGCCGGCCACATGCATGGCAAGCAAGATGCCGCCGGTGCCGTGCACGATGGGCTTGGGCAGGCCGGTGGTGCCGCTGGAGTAGACGATCCAGATTGGGTGGTCGAAAGGCAGCCATTCGGGCTCGAACGCAGCCACGGCCTGCGCATCTTGCTGGGTGGCCCACTGCCAGTCGTGCCAATCGTGGCTGTCGGGCACGGGCTCAGCCGCGTAAGGGCTGCGTACCACCAGGCGGTGTTGCACGGTGGGCAGCGCATCGAGCAGCGACTGCACGACTTCGCTGCGGTCGAGCGGCTTGCCGCCGTAGAAGACGCCATCTACCGCGATCAGCACCTTGGGCTCGATTTGCTTGAAGCGGTCTACCACGGCAGCCACGCCCATGTCGGGCGCACACACGCTCCATACGGCGCCAATGCTGGTGCAGGCGAGCATGGCGACGATGGTTTCCGGAATATTGGGCAGGTAGGCGGCCACGCGGTCACCGCGTTCGATGCCTAATTGACGCAGCGCAATAGCCACCGAGGCCACCTGGCGCTGCAGCTCGGCCCAGCCCATGCTCTGGGCCTCGCCGCGTTCGTTGTCGCTGATGATGGCCGGCTGACCCGCTTGCTCGGCCGCCTGCACATGGCGCAACAGCTGGCGCGCCAGGCTCACCTGCGCGCCACGGAACCAGCGGGCGTTGGGCATGGGCTCGTCGCTCAGCACCTGGGTGATGGGCGTGGGCGATTGCAGCTGGTAGTAATCCCAGATGCTGCGCCAGAAATCGGCCAGCTGCTCGACCGACCAGGCATGCAGGGCTTCGTAATCGGCAAAACGCAAGCCGTGTTGTTGGGCCAGCCAGTCTTGGTAGTGGCGGATTTGGGGAATCGGGGAGAGGGCGCTCGCAGTCATACGCTTCAAAAATAATGCTGGCGCCCAGCGTACGCAATGGTGCGGTGGCTGGCATGGGGGAAAGCACGCAAGCGCTGTCGCCTGGGTAGCACAGCCGGCCAGCACGTGGAATAGGCGAGCGCCTGCAAGGTCGCTGCGCTCGTAACAAAATAGCGCAGCCTTGGCGCAGCACATGCATTAGGCTCGGTATTGCCCGGGCTTAATGCATGGCGCATTTTGCTCCAGGCATGGGGCGCCAGCGGGCGCTGGCACGCAGTGGTTTTTTGCGCCTGCGTCCACCCTGGAGCGTCGCCAAGGCGCCAGGCCCCGGTCAGCGTTTACGCTGTTCGAAGCGTTAGATACGCATTGTTGTTCAACCCCAGACAAGGCAGCGCCCGCGCGCTGCAGGCGCCCATTGGGCGCAGCGGTTGTCATGGGGCAGTCTGGGCGCGTGGCTTGGTGCATGGGGCCGGCACGCGATGTAGGGAGTGTGTGAGTTTTGTCTGCTTTGCGTTTGAAGTACAACCCGGCGCTGGATGGTTTGCGCGCGGTGGCGATTGTGTTGGTGTTCCTGTCGCATGCCCATGCTCCCCTGTTTGATGGGGCGTTTTTTGGCGTCGATCTGTTCTTTGTGCTCAGCGGCTATCTGATCACCTCGCTGCTGCTCAAGGAGTATCAGCAAGCGGGCCGTTTGGATTTTTGGCGTTTCTATGCCCGCCGTTTTTTGCGCCTGGCGCCGGCGCTGCTGCTGTTTCTGGCCGCGTACTGGGTGTTTGCGCCGCTGATCTGGCCCGATCTCGATGATGTGAACCAGGACGTGCTGGTCTCCGCGCTCTACCTGGCCGATTACGGCATTGCCTTCTTCGACAGCCCCAACACCTTGCTGCACATGTGGTCGCTCTCGGTCGAAGAGCACTACTACCTGGTCTGGCCGCTGTTGCTGGCCTTGCTGCTGGCGCACAGTGCGCGCAAGCAGCTGTGGCGCCCGGTGTTGCTGCTGGTGGTGCTGGCCTTTGTCTGGCGCGCCTATTGGGTGGTGCAAGAGCAGCTGTTCTACGAGATTTTCTTCCGCTTCGATACCCGCGCCACCGGCATGCTGCTGGGCAGTTTGCTGGCCGCCGTGGCCGTACACCGGCCTGAGTGGATGGACGCTTTGCATGCGCGGCAAAAGTACCTGCTGTGGTTGCTGCCGGTGTTCCCGTTTCTGGTGGTGGGCTTCAAGTGGGACGACATGGATGCGCTGCTCTGGGGCTTTGCGCTGGCCGAGCTGGCTGCGGCGGCGGTGATCATTGCCGTCAGCAAGCACAAGGGCGCGCTGTATGAGATGCTGAGCCTGCCATCGCTGGTGTGGCTGGGCAAAATGTCTTACGGCATCTACCTCTGGCATTACCCGGTGGTGCGCCTGCTGCGCGCCCACATGGACTGGGCTTGGGTGCTGGCCATCGGTCTGCCCATCTCGGCCGGTCTGGCGGCCATGTCGTTCTACACCGTAGAGCGCTGGGCCTTGCAATGGCGCGATCGCGGGGCGCGGCGCCCTGCCGTCTTGCCGGTCAAGCGCACGGCCCGTACGGTGTAAAAACCCGGCGGCCAACACAAACCAGGACGGCCAGGTGCCGTCCTTTTTTACGCCTGCCGTATTGCCGGGCATGGGCCTATGCGCCGTGCCGGCAAAGCGGATTTGCTACAAAGCCTTATCTTGTCTTTGAAAGCCCATGCCGTGACTGCTACGACCGCTTCTGCGCCCATCGCCACGCCCGACTCCGTTCTGCACTTCTGGTTTGGCAGTGCCCGCCCCAGCAATGCCGATGCCTTGCGCAACAAGCAGATCTGGTTCGCCAAATCGGACGAGTTGGACGAGCAGATCCGCCAACAGTTCGGGCCTGCCGTAGAGGCCGCCATGGCCGGTGGCCTGGCCGATTGGGAGGGCGAGCCCTGGTCGGCGCTGGCGTTGATCGTGCTGCTCGACCAGTTCAGCCGCAACATCTACCGCAACACTGCCCAGGCTTTTGCTGGCGATGCGCGAGCGCTGGCTTTGTCGCACCGCATGCAAGCGCAAGGCCAGGACCAGTTGCTGCCGGCCGTAGTGCGCGTGTTTGTGTACCTGCCCATGGAGCACAGCGAAGTGCTGGCCGAGCAAGCGCGCAGCGTGCAAGCTTTTACCGACTTGGTGGCAAGCGCGGCGGGTGACGAAACCTTGCAGAGCTATCTGCGCGGCTCGCTCGACTATGCGTTCCGCCACCAGCAGGTGATTGCGGAGTTTGGCCGCTTCCCGCACCGCAATGCGGCGCTGGGGCGCAGCAGCACGGCCGCCGAGCAGGCCTATCTGGCGCAACCGGGCGCCGGTTTTTAGCCCGAGATTGAACTTGTCTCACAGACAAGCGCCAACCCGCGCGCTATGTTGTTGGCAAGGCGTTTTCCGCGCCCCACACTTCATAAGGATCTGATGCCATGACCACCCCCGCAGAAATTCAACGCAACGCCAAGCACATGCTCTACCTGCTGGTGAACGAGCAGAAATTGCGTGCCGGCGAAGGCCTGATGCCCGATGTGCTGCAGCACCTGCTGACGCGCAACCAGTTCAGCACCGAAGACCAGCAATTGGCGATAGAGTACGCACGCGGCCAAGGCTGGCTGCAGTACGGCCCCAACGGAGAAGTGCAGCTGACCGAAAGAGGCTTTGCTGTGGACTGAGCGCAGTCTGGCGCATACATACGGCAGATCGGCCGCAAACAGCGCGGCCGACAGCAGAAGAAAAAACGCCCGCCGCAGTGGGGCTGCAGCGGGCGTTGTGCGTTGGTGTTTTTATGTTGGCGGGCTCGGGGGCTTATTCGCCGAAATAGCCGTCGCCTTCGGGGATTTTGCCTGCGCGCAGTGCGGCAGCCGCTTCATTGCGCACTTCCTCGCGGGTCCGCGTCGAAGGCTGCCGGGCTTCGCCGTAGGTGTTCATGTGATCGCCGCGCATCACCATGGTGCCATCACGCTGCGCCTGGGCCAAATCGGCCTGCACTTGGGCGCGGGTCAGGCTGTTGGTGCTGGGGGCATAGGCGGGGTAATCTGAGCCATCGCCCACGGGATCGGTGCTGGCCGCTTGTGCAGCGCCTGTCAACAGCAGGGCTGCAGCCAAACCAGCGGCGGAAAAAATACCTGTCTTCGTCATTGCTCAACTCCTTGCGAGGGGGGCTGGCCTGTCCCTGTGACAGCCTCGTGCGAGCCTCTCGCGTTTCGATGGATTGAGTTTATGGCTGGGTCTATTTTGGATAAACGGGGCCAAAGATAACGTATTGTTCTGTATTTGATGTCAATATTTGTTGAACTTTGGTCCGACCAGAATGTTGGGGCCGCTGAAGGCAAGGAAGAGCTAGTGCTGGCAAGCGCTTGATGCTCTGTTTTCAGGAGCGGATAGCTGCGTCCACAGGCAGCTGCAAAGCGGCCAATTGCTGGTGAGCGGCGCTGTTCCAGTCGGGCGGCAACTGGTGTTTGGCTTGCAGATAGTGGTGGGTGTAAACGTCCAGATAGGCTTCCAGCGTTTGCGCGGCGTGCTGGTCGCCCGCCAGATCGAGGCACAGCGCAGCCACTTCGGCGGTGCAGAAATGCTCGTCGCGGCGCGAGCGCCGCAGCTTGTAGCGCGAGAGGTGGTCCGGGTGCAAGCTCAGCACCGGAAAGCGCTCCAGATACGGGCTTTTGCGGAACATCTTGCGTGCTTCGGGCCAGGTGGCATCGAGCAAGATGAACAAGGGCCGCTTGCCCGGCGCCGTGGTGGCGGGCAGCGTTTGCACCACGCGGCTGGGCGGCTGCACAAACTCTTGCGGAAACACTACATAGGGCTGCCATTGCGGGTCGTTCAGCAGCGTCGTCAGCCCGGTATCCACCTCGGTGCGCGACCAGCCAAAGGCAAAGCTCTCGGCCACCACATCGGCAATCAGCCAACCGGTGTTGCTGGGTTTGAGCGGCTCGGCATCGTGCATCAGCAGACACATGCCCGCCTGTGTGGGCTGGGTGGGGCGCAGCGCGCAAATGCAGTGGCTGGGGCGCAGCCGGCAACCCTCGCAGCGCTCGCCCTTGGGGCCGCCACGGGCCAGAAACGGCCGGGTGCTGCGGGTCAGGCGCTCGCTGCGCAGGCGCGAGACGGCATGGGGAGAAACGGGTGCGGGGGAGGATGACACGGGCGCTATTGTCGGTGCTTTGGGCGGGCGCAATGTGCTGCGCGGTTTTGGGTTGCAGGCAGGCGCCAAGCCGCTCAAGCCTTGACCGACTCCAGCGCAAACAACGGCACTTCGCAGCGCTGGCTGAGCCAGACGCCGCCGCCCAGCTCGGTAAAGCCCTGGGCCAGGCCGCGGCGGTAAAGATCGGCGCGGTGGCGGTACAGGCGCGGGTCGGTCAGCTCTTCGTCGATGATTTCTCGCTCGTAATCCTCTTTGGCTACGGCCTCTACATACAGGCCGCCGCGGCTGAGGCGGGCCAGATTGGCCAGCGCGCGTTTCAGATCGGCCGGGCTCAAATAGGGCAGCACGCCTTGGCAGATCACCAGGTCGAAAGGCTCGCCGTCGGCGGGTTGGTAATCGATGACCGAACCGCGCTCCCAGCCGTAGCGCTCGCACAGGTATTCGCTGTATTCCACGCCGTGGTAGCTGGCTTGCGGAAAGTGCTGGGCAATGGCTTCGCGCCACAGGCCAATGCCACAGCCCACATCGAGCACGCGCTGCACGGGCACGCGCAGGTATTGCAAATAGCTGCAGACAAAGGCGCCCAGGCGCGCCACATGCGCCTGGTCGACGACGCTGGTTTTCTTGTCGAAATAAAAGCGCTGGTAATACGCCTCGTCAAACCATTCCTTGTCCGCTGACTGCACCCTGTCTCCTTGCCAAGCAACGCGGCCACATGCGCGCTGAGCGCCGAAGTATGGACCAGCTGGCCGCAGCGCGTGGCCCGCTGCGGTATTGGCGCGCGGGCAGAAACAAAAAAACGGGCATCGCTGCCCGTTGTTGGTTTGGCTTTTCGAGCCTGGCTCAAGCCTTGGGCTTGCGGTAGGCCAGGCAAAGCTTGTTGCCGTCCGGATCGCGCAGATAGGCCAGGTAGAGCGCGGCAGGGCCTTCGCCGCGCCAGCCGGGTGGGTCTTCGCAGGTCACGCCGCCTGCGGCAATGCCGGCGGCATGCGCTGCGTCGGCTTGTTCGGTGGAGGTGCAGGCAAAGCCGGTGGTGGAGCCGTTGCCGTGCGTGGCGGGTTCGCCGTTGATGGGTGTGCTGACGCTGAAGGTGCCGCCGTTGGCACGCCAGAAGTAGCGGTTTTTGTTGGCGACGCCAGCAGGCGCGCCCAGCACGGCGAGGAAGGCGTCATAGAACTGGCGCGATTTCTCCAGGTCGTTGGTGCCCAGCATGATGTGGTTGAACATGGGTGTCTCCTAGGGATGTTCGGTGTGTAACAAAGACCACTATAGCGACGATTGCCCGTGCCTCCGCGTTAAGCGCGCGACACCGATGGTGCCGACGATGGTGTGCTTCTGGGTTGCTCTTGTTTTGGTAGCAATTGGCCACTGCAAGTGCGGCGCAGCCGGTTTGGCACAAATGCTTCGGCTGTGTCTTGGCGCAGCCCACATGCCCCCGCTTGGCGGTCGCCCGCGTGCGCTGGCGACCGCAAGGCCGGGGCTGCATCGCTATAGTGGCGAGCGCAGCGGATCCGCCCTGATGTCCGGGCGCTGGTGAGAGGGGCCGCTGCCCTCGGTGTTGTTTATGAATCTGCAAAAAATACTGGGGCCGCAGGCCTCTTCGCACCTGCGGCTGATTGGCATGGCTTTGCTGTGGGGCGCTTCCTGGCCGGCGGGCCGCATCGTGGCGCAGCACATGCCGCCCATGGCGGCTTCGGGCCTGCGCTTTGTGCTGGCGAGCTTGGTGCTGTTGCCGTGGCTGTACATGGCGGGCGGCATGGGCCAGCTCAAAACCTGGTCGGCCAAGCGCTGGCTGGGCATGGCCGCCGCGGCGGCGGTGGGCGTGTTTGGCTATGCGGCCTTTTTTCTGAGCGGTTTGCAGCATCTGCCGGCCAGCAAAGCGGCCCTGGTGATCACGCTCAACCCGGTGCTGACTCTGTTGCTGGCGGCCTGGATCTTCCGCGAGCGGCTCAACCGTACCATCGGCCTGGGCATGCTGGTGGCGGCCATTGGCGCGGTGTTGGTCATCTCGCACGGCAATCCTTGGCAGTTGCTGAGCACTGGCCTGGGCCTGGGCGAGCTGATGATTCTGGGTTGCGTGGCCTGCTGGGTGAGCTATACGCTGATCGGCCGCGCCATCCTGACGGGCGTGGACGCGCTATCCACCACCGCCGTTACCTCAACCATGGGTGCCATCATGCTTTTGCTTGGCAGCCTGGTGCTCGAAGGGCCGCAAGGCCTGGCCGGCGTGTTGCATGCTGATGCGGGCTCCTGGGGTGCGCTGCTTTTTCTGGCCTGGGGCTCCACAGCGCTGGCCTACGCCTGGTATTTTGATGGCGTGAAAGCGCTGGGCGCCGGGGCGGCCTCGGGCTATATCACCTTGGTGCCGGTAATCGGGGTGATCTGCTCGGCGCTGTGGCTGGGCGAGAGCGTGGATGCCTCCATGCTCATCGGCGGCGCATTGGCGGTGGCCGGTACAGCGGTGATGAACTGGGGGCGGCGCACGCCTGCACCCGCTGCGGTTGCAGCGGCGGGGCGCTGATCACGGCTCGGCCTGCAACTCCGCCCAGGGCTCTCGCACAAACTGCTGCACAGCGTAGTCGATAAACGCCTGCACACGCGCCGGGCGGCTGCGGCCTGGCGGGGTGAGCACATGCAAGGCGATCGGCGTGGGTTGCCACTCGGGCAAGACATTCTCCAGGCGGCCGTCTTGTAGCTCCTGCCACACCAGAAAAGCCGGTTGCAAGCTCAGGCCCAGCCCGGCCAGCAGCGCGGGTTTGAGCGCCTCGGCATTGTTGGCTGCCAGGCGCATCGGCACCTGCTGGTTGGCTTCTCCCAGCGTTGGATGCGCAAAGCGCCACAGCTCACCGCTGGCGGCAAGGCTGTAGTGCAGTGCGTGGTGAAGCGCGAGCTCGCTCGGGTGTTGCGGCCGGCCGTGTTGGGCGAGGTAATCGGGACTGGCCACCAGAAAAATCTTCACGGTGCAGAGTTGGCGCGCGATCAGGCTGGAATCGTCCAGCTTGGCAATGCGCAGGGCCAGGTCGTAGCGGTCGCGGATCAGGTCGACCTGGGCGTCGCTGAAGCTGATGTCCAGTTGCACGTCCGGGTGTTGTTGCATGAAGCCCGGCAGGATCGGCGCGAGCCGCGCCAGCCCGAACGACATGGGCGCGGCAATGCGGATGGGGCCGCGCAGGCTGGCGGACTGGTCGGCAATCTCCGCCTCCAGCGCGTGGCCTTCCTGCAAGAGATGGGCCGCTCTTTGCAAAGCGCTTTCGCCCGCAGGAGTCAAAGACAGCTGGCGCGAAGTGCGGTGCAGCAGGTGGGCTTTGATGCGCGCCTCCAGCCGGGCCACGGCCTTGGAGACGGTGGCTTGCGAGAGCCCCAGTTCTACGGCGGCGCGGGCAAAGGAGCCGCTGCGGGCCACAGTGGCAAAAATGGCCCAGGCTTCCAGATCAGGCAGGTGTTTCATGCGGTGGGAGGCAGATGGCGGGCAGCAGCCCATGGCAAGCATGATGCGGCTGCTGGCGCATCTGCTTGTCAGCACGGACCTACAAAGCCTGTCCGAAAACGCCTAGCGCAGACGGTAAATTTTTCAGCAATTATTTGGAAAGACTGGGAAAACGCCTGCGGGAGCTGGCTCGGTTTCCCGGTGTAAACCCTTGATAACGCAGCCAGATGCCGGACGCAGGGCGCAAAAAACGAATAGCTGCTTTTATATTTTTGACACAACTGATATGTATCAATTCGATTAATTGATTTTATAGTAGGCGCTTTCTTGATTGCAAAGGGCTGCCATGATTGAACGTCGATCTGTCGAGAGTCTGGGTGGAGCCAACCACGGTTGGCTCGATACCAAGCACCATTTCTCGTTTGCCGATTACCGCGATCCGCAGCGCATGCACTGGGGCATTTTGCGGGTCTGGAACGACGACACGATCGAGTCGCAGACCGGTTTTCCGCCGCACTCGCATGCGGACATGGAAATCATCACCTATGTGCGCGAAGGCGCCATCACCCACCAGGACAACCTGGGCAACAAGGGCCGCACGCCTGCTGGCGATGTGCAGGTGATGAGCGCAGGCACCGGCATCACCCACGCCGAATACAACCTGGAGCCGGGCACCACCCGCATCTTCCAGATCTGGATCATTCCCAACCGCCAGGGCGAAAAGCCCAGCTGGGGCTCGCAAGCCTTCCCCAAGGGCGATCGCCACGGCGCATTTGTCACGCTGGCCAGCGGCATTGCGGGCGACAAGGACGTGCTGCCGCTGCGTGCCGACGCTCGCGTTCTGGGCGCCACCGTCAAGGCCGGTGAAAGCGTGGAATACCGCTTCTCCAGCACTGATCGCTATGGCTACCTGGTGCTGGCCACCGGCAGCGCCAGCGTCAATGGCGTAGCCCTGCAAAAGCAGGATGGCGCGGCCATCCATGGCGAAGAAACCATCCGTATCACCGCGACCGAAGACACCGAAGTGGTGCTGGTCGATGCTGCCCCTCTGCAGTAATCGGCTGCTGTTCTCCTCCCCTCTGTACCAATGGAAAGGCTCCCTCATGTCTAACCGCAACTACCTCGAAGTCCTGACCCCGCAAAACAGCCAGCTGATCTTTATCGACCAGCAGCCGCAGATGGCTTTTGGCGTGCAGTCGATTGATCGCCAGACGCTCAAGAACAATGTGGTGGGCCTGGCCAAGGCGGCCAAGGTGTTCAACGTGCCCGTCACCATCACCACGGTCGAGACGGACAGCTTCTCCGGTCACACCTACCCCGAGCTGCTGAGCGTATTCCCCACGCACAAGCTGCTGGAGCGTACCTCGATGAACTCGTGGGACGACCAGAATGTGCGTGACGCGCTGGCTGCCAACGTGGCCAAGGGCCACAAGAAAATCATCGTCTCGGGCCTGTGGACCGAAGTCTGCAACAACACCTTTGCGCTGTCGGCCATGCACGATGCCGGCTACGAAATCTACATGGTGGCCGACGCCTCGGGCGGCACCTCGATGGATGCGCACAAGTACTCGATGGACCGCATGGTCCAAGCCGGCGTGGTGCCCATGACCTGGCAGCAAGTGCTGCTGGAGTGGCAGCGCGACTGGGCCAAGCGCGACACCTATGACGCGGTGATGGACATCGTGCGCGAGCACTCGGGCGCTTACGGCATGGGCGTGGACTATTGCTACACCATGGTGCACAAGGCGCCAGAGCGCGTGAAGCACGGCGACACCATTGGCCCCAACCCCGCCAAAAAGTAATTCTGTGCAGCCGCGGTAGCGCCGCCGCAGCAGCCGTGCGGCGCCACCGCCTTCCCATCCAGCCAGACAGGGCGGTGCACCATGAAACTCTATGCCTTCTCCCTTGCCGCGGGCCTGCTCGTCGGCATCATCTACAGCCTGATCCAGGTGCGCTCGCCCGCACCGCCGCTGGTCGCCCTGGTGGGGTTGCTGGGCATTCTGGTGGGTGAGCAAATCGTGCCCGTGGGCAAAAAGCTGATGGCCGGTGCCGGCTTTGGCGAGGCCTGCGTGGAGTGCCAAGCCACCGACCACGTGCTGGGCCAACTGCCGGGCAAAGCGGCATCGGCCAGCACCAGCAAGCCTGCCGCGCCAGCGCAGGATTCCTGAGCCACCCCACCACAGAGATCGCCCCATGACAACACGCCGCAAAGTCATCACCTCAGCTGCCGGCCTGGCTGCCGGCGGGCTGATGGGTTGCAGTTCGACATCCAACTCTTCGCAAGGAACACCCATGTCCAATGCCACACCTGATGTCATTTTTCACAATGGCCAGATCACCACCTTGAACAAAAGCCAGCCCCGCGCCAATGCGGTGGCGGTGAAGGACGGCAAGTTCATCGCCGTCGGCACCGACGCCGAGGTGCTGGCCCTGGCCGGCAGCGGCACGCGCAAGATCGATCTGCAAAAACGCAGCGTGCTGCCCGGCCTGTGCGACAACCACACCCACGTGATCCGCGGCGGCCTCAACTACAACCTGGAGCTGCGCTGGGACGGCGTGCGCTCGCTGGCCGATGCCATGTCCATGCTCAAAGCCCAGGTCGCCAACACGCCAGCGCCGCAATGGGTGCGTGTGGTGGGCGGTTTTACCGAGCACCAGTTTGTGGAAAAGCGCTTGCCCACGCTGGAAGAAATCAACGCCGTGGCGCCCGATACACCGGTGTTTCTGCTGCATCTGTATGACCGCGCCTTGCTCAATGCGGCCGCTCTGCGCGCTGTGGGCTACAACAAAGACACGCCCGAACCACCTGGCGGCGAGATCGTGCGCGATTCCAATGGCAACCCGATTGGCCTGTTGGTGGCCAAACCCAATGCCACCATTTTGTACAACACGCTGGCGCTGGGCCCCAAGCTGCCGTTTGACTACCAGCTCAACTCCACGCGCCACTTCATGCGCGAGCTCAACCGCCTGGGCGTAACAGGCGTGATTGATGCCGGTGGCGGTTCGCAAAACTACCCGGACGACTACAAAGTCATCGAGCAGCTCGACAAGGACGGCCAGATCACCGTGCGCCTGGCCTACAACCTGTTCACGCAAAAGCCCAAGAAAGAAAAAGAAGACTTTCTGGCCTGGACGCAAAGCGTCAAATACAAGCAAGGCAACGACTACTTCCGCCACAACGGCGCGGGCGAAATGCTGGTGTATTCGGCGGCCGACTTTGAAGACTTCCGCCAGCCGCGCCCCGACATGCCACCCAACATGGAAGGCGATCTGGAAGAAGTGGTGCGCGTGCTGGTGCAGAACAAATGGCCTTGGCGCTTGCACGCCACCTACGACGAAACCATCAGCCGCGCGCTCGATGTGTTCGAGAAGGTGCACCGGGAGTCGCCCATCAACGGCCTGAACTGGTTCTTCGACCACGCCGAAACCATCTCCGACAAATCCATCGACCGCATTGCTGCGCTCGGCGGCGGCATTGCCGTGCAGCACCGCATGGCCTACCAGGGCGAGTACTTTATCGAGCGTTACGGTGCCAAGGCCACCGAGGCCACGCCGCCGATCAAGAAGATTCTGGAAAAAGGCGTCAAGGTGTCGGCCGGTACTGACGCCACACGCGTGGCCTCGTACAACCCTTGGGTGTCGATCTCGTGGATGGTCACCGGCAAAACCGTCGGCGGCACCAAGATGTACCCCGAGCGCAACCTGCTCGACCGCGAAACCGCGCTGCGCATGTGGACCGAAAACGTCGCCTGGTTCAGCAACGAGGTGGACAAGCGTGGCCGCATCCAAGTAGGCCAGTTTGCCGATCTGATCGTGCCGAACAAAGACTACTTCCAGGTGCCCGAGGACGACATCTCCTTCCTCACCTCGGACATGACCGTGGTCGGCGGCCGCGTGGTGTTTGGTTCGGGCAGCTTCCAGCAGCACGACGACAACCCGGTGCCGCCCGCCATGCCCGATTGGTCACCCGTGCGCCGCTACGGTGGTTTTGCCGCCTGGGGCGAGCCCGAAGGCGCAGGCAAAAACTCGCTGCAACCGCTGAACTACCGCAACCTGGCCGCCGCCTGCGGCTGCGGCACCAGCTGCGGCATGCACGGCCACCAGCACGCCAGCGCTTGGGCATCGAGCGTGCCGACGTCTGATCCGAAGAGCTTCTTTGGCGCGCTGGGTTGCTCTTGCTGGATGTGAGCTAGCTTCACCCTCTGAGCCGCTTGGCCTAGGCGGCCCCGCCGCTTCCCCCTCTCTGCTTCGCGGGAGGGGGGGCATACGGGCAGCCGGCGACACCATCGGTGCGAGGCGGCTCTTCCTCGGTGTCCCTGGCCTTAGGTCGCGCCCGTTTTTGAGGCCGTGCTTTTTGCGTAGGTAGATTGATGGGAGAAGACCAATGAATACCTCGTCCAGTAGCTTTTCAAACCGCCTCGCCAACATGGCGAGGCCTGTTTTTGGCAGTGAGGCGATTCGCTGGCTGGCGTATCTGGGGCTGTGCGCGGCTTACCTGCAGGGCGGCTTTAACAAGCTGACCGATTTCAATGGCGCGATTGGCGAGATGACGCACTTCGGCTTGTCGCCCGCACCCGTATTTGCCGTGCTGGTCATCGTGCTGGAGCTGGGCGCATCCGCGATGATTTTGACGGGCAAGCTGCGCTGGCTGGGCGCGCTGGCCTTGGCAGCTTTTACCTTGATGGCGACTTTTCTCGCGCTGCGTTACTGGGAGCTGCCTGCAGGCCCAGCGCGCTTTGGCGCGGCCAATTCTTTTTATGAACATCTGGGCCTGATCGGCGGCTTTTTGCTGGTGGCCTGGCTGGATCTGCAGAAAAAACCTTGAACGCATGAACGCATCGACCAACGCCCCCAACCCCACACCGCCACCTGCGGCTACTGCCGCCAACGAAGCCAGCGGCAGCTTTGCGCCGCTCAAGCAAAAGCTGTTTGCCGTGTTGTGGGTGGCCACCGTCATCGGCAACACCGGCAGCTTTGTGCGCGACGTGGCCAGCTCCTGGATCATGACCGACCTCTCGCCATCGCCCACCGCCGTGGCGCTGGTGCAGGCGGCGGCTTCTGCTCCGGCGTTTTTGCTGGCGATACCTGCCGGTGTGCTGTCCGATATTCTGGACCGCCGCAAGTTTCTGATCTGCATCCAGCTGCTGCTGGCCAGTGTCAGCATCAGCTTGATGACGCTGTCGGCCATGGGCATGCAGACTGTGTTCTCGCTGATCGCGCTCACGTTCTTGGGCGGCATTGGCGCGGCGCTGATGGGCCCCACCTGGCAGGCCATCGTGCCTGAGCTGGTGGGCAAAAAAGACCTCAAATCTGCCGTGGCGCTCAACTCGCTGGGCATCAACATCTCCCGCGCCATTGGCCCGGCGCTGGGCGGCATTGTGCTGGCAGGCATGGGCGCTTCGGTCACCTATGGCGTCGATGTCATCAGCTATGTTTTCGTGATTGCTGCGCTACTGTGGTGGCCGCGCCCCAAGGCCGAGCAGGACGATCTGACCGAGCGCTTCGCCGGTGCCTTCCGCGCCGGCCTGCGTTACGCCTTTGCCAGCCGTGAGCTGCATGTGGTGCTGCTGCGCGCCTTTCTGTTCTTTGCACTGGCCAGCTCGGTCTGGGCCTTGCTGCCGTTGGTGGCGCGCCAACTGCTGGGCGGCGGCGCGGGCTTTTATGGCGTGCTGTTGGGTGCTGTGGGCGTGGGCGCTATTGGCGGCGCATTCTTGCTGCCCAAGCTGCGCAGCAAGCTCTCGTCGGATGGCTTGCTGCTGCTGGCTGCCATCGTCACAGCGGCCGTCATGGCCTTCTTGTCGATCGGCCCTGCGCAGTGGATGGCCGTGGTGGCCTTGCTGCTGCTGGGCACGGCCTGGATCACGGCGCTGACCACGATGAACGGTGTGGCGCAAGCGATTTTGCCCAACTGGGTGCGCGGCCGCGCGCTGGCCGTTTATTTGACGGTGTTCAACGGCGCCATGACATTCGGCAGCCTGAGCTGGGGCTTCACGGCCAAGGCGATTGGCGTGCCTTACACGCTGCTGGCGGGTGCTGCCGGCCTGGTGGTGATGGGCCTGATCGCGCACCGCATCAAGCTGCCCGAAGGCGAGGCTGATCTGGCGCCTTCGAACCACTGGCCCGAACCCTTGCTGGAAACCGAGGTGGACAATGACCGCGGCCCGGTGATGATCCAGATCACCTACCACGTGGAGCACGCGCAGCAAGAGGCATTTTTGAAAGCGCTGGCGCGTTTGTCGGCCGAGCGCCGCCGCGACGGCGCATACGCCTGGGGCGTGGTGCAGGATGCGGCTGCGCACAACACCTTCGTCGAGTGGTTCCAGGTCGAATCTTGGGCCGAGCATCTGCGCCAGCACAAGCGCGTGACACACCATGATGCCGATGTGCAGGCCGATGTGCTGCAGTACCACAGCGGCAGCGAGCCGCCCGTGGTCAAGCACTACCTGGCCATCAACCACCCGGCGCAGGGCAAAATCTAAGCCCGCACCCACCTAGCAAGGAGCCGCCATGGATGCCCAGAAAACGCTGTCCCGCATGCTGGGCTTCAACGCCGGCTATGTCGATACGGCGGGCTTTCTGGCTCTGGGCGGCTTGTTCACGGCGCATGTCACCGGCAACTTTGTGACGCTGGGCGCATCGCTGGTGCACCACGGCAGCGAAGGCGCGCTGTCCAAGCTGGCGGCGCTGCCGGTTTTTTGCGCGGCCGTAGTGCTTTCGCGCATGGCCAGCAATGCACTGGTAGCGCGCCAACGCCCGCCGCTCTACAGCTTGGTGGTGGCCAAAATCTTGTTGTTGGTGCTGGCAGCGGCTTTGATGATCGGCTTCGGCCCGTTTCGCAATGCCGATGCGCCGCTGGCCTTTGTAGCCGGCATGAGCATGGTCTGCGCCATGGCCGTGCAAAACGCCATGCACCGCATGCATTTGTCGCAACTGCCGCCTTCCACCTTGATGACCGGCAACACCACGCAGGTGATGCTGGACTTGGCTGATCTGCTGAAAAACGTGCAGGGCGAGGCACGCAGCGCGGCCCTGGCGCGGCTGCGCAAAATGGTGCCCTCCATCCTGTACTTCGCCTCGGGCTGTGCGCTGGCGGCACTGGCCTACCTGTGGCTGGGCATGTGGTGCTTCGCGCTGCCGCCGGTGCTGGCCTTGCTGTCGCTCAACTGGCTGCCTGCGGCGGGTGTTTCTACGGCTTGAGGGGATGTTTGCCGGGCTTCGACTTACAGCATGGGCATGGCAAGATGCTCCATCAGCAACTACTTGAGGTGGCGTATGGCCAATAGCGACGACGAGCAGAGCGAGCCGCGCATGGCTCCTGACATGTGGTCTTTTGAGGCTTTGTATGTGCAGGCGCCGCAGCTGGATGGCGAACGCTTGCGCGCCGCGTTGGCTGAGCGCCTGGGCGAGGTGGATTTGCTGATGGACGGCGACACCATCTTGCTGGCGCTGCGCGACTACACGGTGGATTACAGCGACAAAAAAGGCATACCCAGCGAGATCGCCATCTTGCACGCCGACAAGCCCTGCACCCCGAGTGACTACGCCGAGGCATTGCAGCAGACCTGGGATTGGCCAGAGAAAGAATCCGCGCTGGCGCAGTGCCGCCACTGCGTGCTGGTGAGCGAATTCATGGGCCGTGGTTTGGAGACTGAGGAGCGGCTGGAGATTTTGCAAGCCGTGATGCATGTGCTGATCGAGAACGGCGGCGTCACCGCCATCAGCCAAAGCAATGCTGGCTGTCTGATCAACCCGGCGCGCTACATCGAAGCGCACGCCGAAGGCTTTATCTACTACGGCGTGCTGAATGTGCGCTTCTTCAATATCAGCAACCGGCCCGGCGAAATGCTGATGGATACCTTGGGCGGCGCCGCTTTTGGTGTGCCCGATGTGCAATGCCATTTCCTGCAACTAGACCCGGGCGCAGTCTCACCGTATCTCTTCAATGCAGGCGTCTACCTGGTGCAAAACGGCGACGTGATCGAAGACGGCCACACCTTGCCCAGCATCGACGGCCAAAGCAAATGGCCCTGCCAGCACGAAGATGCGCTGGTGCCGCCCGAGCGGCTGGTGCTGGATGTGAACCCGGGCGCGGGGCTGGCAGCGGGCAACCGGTAGCGGCTCACCAGCCCGCTGCACGCGGGATCACGCGCGGGATCAGTACACGCCCATGTAATCGCGCTTGCCAATCGGCAAACCGTTGTGGCGCAGCAAATCGTAGGCCGTGGTTACGTGGAAGAAGAACTGCGGCAAACCGTAGTGCACCAGATAGGCGCTGCCGCTCAGCTTTTTCTCTTTGGGCGTGCCAGGGCGTAAAACGATCTCGGCAGACTCCTTGCCGTCAAACTGCGACGGGTTCACGCTGTCCAAAAAAGCCAAGGTTTTGCTGATCAATGCATCCAGGTCGGCAAAGCTCTTTTCATCACTGCCAAAGGTGGGCACCTCTACCCCCGCCAAGCGCGCAGCAATGCCGCGCGAAAAATCGCAGGCAATCTGCACCTGCTTGACCAGCGGAAACATATCGGGCGCCAGCCGCGCTTGCAGCAAGGCATCTGGCTCGATCGACTTGGCCGTCGCGTATTCGCTGGCCTGCTTGAGAATGGCCTGCAAAGCCGACAGCATCTGCTTCAAAACGGGAACCGAGTGGGTGTACATCGCACTGCTCATGGTGGTGATCCTGTGGGGGTGAGCCGGCAAGCAACTAACGCGCGTGGCGCAGGCTTGCAGGTAGTGAACAAGGCGCGCTGCGCTCAAGGCGTAAGCCTGGCCCGCACGGGCGCCGCCGCTGGCCACTGTAACCCGAGCTTGTGCAATTACGGCGATGCGCTTTGGAGCTGTGGGCTTATTGGTGGTGCGGGGCGGCTGATGCAGGACGGCTGGCCCTCTGCACTGGGCTTACACCTGCAGCAAATGGTGGGTGGCGCGGGTGGATGCCACATAGACCAACCGGGCTTCGAGCGCCGGATCGGCTTGCTCGTCCTCCGTTGGCGTGGGGTTGCGCATCACCGCCACCACAGGCCATTCCAGCCCCTTGCTGGCGTGCATGCTCATCACCTGAATCACATCTCGGGCTGGCTGGAACTGGCCGGATTTTTTGCGCACGTTGTGCGGCAGGCCTTTGCGGCGCAAGGCTTCGGCGCAGGCGTTCATTTCATCGTAATGGCGGCATAGCACGGCCATTTCACCCCAGGCATGGCCCTGGGCGTGCTGGTCGGCCAGCAAATCTGCCACGCGGGCGGCGCGCTCGGGCAGGGTGGGCAGGTCGATGACGATGGGCTCGGGTCCTTCGCGGCCGCAGCTCATGGGCTTGAGCAGCGGAATGCTGTCGTCGTCTTTGGCATCCTCGGGCGAGAGCAGGTCACCTGCCATGCGGTGGGCCATCTGCAAAATCTGACGTGTGTTGCGGTAGTTGATTTTGAGAATGGTGGTGCGCCCCGAGGCCTGGATGCCCACGCTCTTGAGGCTGAAGTTGCGCTTCTGACCCCGGTCGTAAATGCTTTGGGCGTCGTCGTAGAGCAGCAGCAAGCTGTTGGTAGTGGGATCGACCATCTGTGTGACGAGCTTGAGCCACTCGGGGGCAAAGTCGTGGCCTTCGTCGATGAGGATGGCATGGTATTGGCCTGCGGGGATGTGTTTGTCGTCCACCCCTTTGATGACGCGCTGCACAAACTCTTCCATCAGCTTGCCGACGGGCCAGTTTTGGGTGCCAGTCGGCAGCAGGTTGTAGGTGACGAGTTGCTCGCGGCTCCATTTGTGAAAATGGCGCACATGCACGCGGTCTTCCAGGCCCTTGGCCGCCATGGTGGACGCCAGCTTGACGGCCAGCGGCTCGTTGTAGCACAGCACCAGAATCGGCTTGCTGCCGGGGCCCTGGGTTTGCGCCAGATGCTCGGCGCGGTAGCCCAGAATCATGGTTTTGCCCGAGCCTGCCACACCGTGGATGACGCGGTGGCCGTCGCCCAGGCTGCGGGCGAGCTGCTCTTGCTGCAAGTCCATCACGCGCATGATGTCGGGTAGTGCGTCGTCGTCGGGTGCGCTGTTTTCGCCAAACAGGGTTTGCTGTTGGGGCACGCGCACTTCGGGGAAGAGCTGCCAGCGGATGCGGTCGAGCTGGGGCAGGGTGATGGCGTGCTTGAAGCTGTACGGGAACATGGCCCACAGCCGCTGCTGGAAGGCTTCCGGATCGGCGTCTTCCAGCATCTCGTCCTGGCAAATCACCAGATGGGCAGGGATGGCTTCGCCCAGGCCGGCACTCTCAAACTGCTTGCGGGTGATGCGGGTGAACACCACGCCGTGGCCCCATGGAAAGGCGAGCTTGCCTTGGTGCGGACCATCGGCCTGCACCAGCTGCGGATCGCGCTCCAGAGCGTTGACAACTTGAATGGCTCCATGGCGAGCCTGCGCAAGCGGGTTGATGGTGACGGTGACCTTGCCGTCGGGGATGATCTCAAACCGTTGCGGCGTGGCGCTGCGGATGGTGTCCAGGCGCCAATCCTTGGTTTCCAGGATCAGCGCGCCCCGGCGTGGGTGGATCACGACGAAGTCGGGCCGTGTCTGTAATGGCCCCACGGGCACGTCCCACCACAACAGGTAGTCGTCTTCCAGCTTTTGCTGCAAGCGCTCGGCCAGGCGCTTTTCGCCACTGGTCATGCGTGGCAAACAAGTGCTCAGCGCGGGTATCAACACCGCCATTCCATCCCCTTTGATTTTGTGATTTGTATCTGGAATGTAACTATAGCTTGAACTGTTGGGCTGACGTAGGGCGTATCTTGGTGCAGAAGGCGTGATGCCGGTATGAGGCTTCAAAGAATGGCCGACACGGTGTGTTTCCTGCCTGTGGTCTCTTCTCGGAAAGCACCGCCAGCTATCAAATTTGATACGACCTACTCTGACTACCCACCTTCACGCCCTCTTTACAAATCAGTCCTTGAAATCCTTGTAATTAAGATATATCTTAGATGCATCTTAGTAAAGGATATCCACCATGCCTCATCCCCATCACCACTTCCACCACCACCATCCACACGGCCCCCGCGGCGAGCGCTTTGGCGACGAAGGCGGGCCCGGCCGTGGTCCGCGCCATGACGGCGGCCCTGGTCGCGGCGGCCCGCGTGGCCACGGCCACGGTCCGGACGCTGAGCGCCACCGTGCCCACAAGCGCGAGCGTATGTTCGAAGCCGGCGGCTTGAAGCTGCTGGCGCTGCACCTGATTGGCCAGCAGCCGAGCCATGGCTACGACGTGATTCGCGCGGTCAGCGAGCTGGTTGGCGGCGATTACCAACCCAGCCCAGGAACGATTTACCCGACCTTGAGCTATCTGGTCGACATGGGCCATGCCACGGCCACCGATTCAGAAGGTGGGCGCAAGCAGTACACCATCACCGCCGAAGGCCAGCAGGCTTTGGCTGAGCAGGCCGATTCGCTGCAACTGCTGCTGGCGCGCCTGGCCAAGGGCAAAGACCGAGAAGCGCGCCAGCGCCCCGCATCTTTGGTGCGTGCGCTCGAGAACTTCAAGCTGGCGCTGCGCTTGAAGCTCGATGCCGCCGAGCTGAGCGATGAGCAGGTGGCACAAATCGCTGCTTTGCTGGACGAGACAGCGCTGAAGATCGAGAAGCTGTAACTGCGTCTGCTTTCTTCATGCTGTGGCTGGCCGCGTTCTTTGGGGCGCGGCCTGTTTTTTGGGGCGCTGGGCATGCCAGGTTGTGACGAGGAGCAAGCAGGATTTGCTCAGCCTTGGCGCAGGCCTTGTTGGCTCACGGTATGCTCAGCCATCTCGTACCCACTCCAACAGCTAACAATCCGTACCGATATGCAGCGACGTCATTTTGTAGCCTCCTCTTTTGTTCTGGGCACCAGCGCAGCGCTGGGCCTGGGCGGTTGTGCCTCGCGCCAGGCCGCGCATCCCAAGGCGGACCGCGCTTTTCACAAGGCCTTGGCCTTGATCGAGGCGCAAAGCGGTGGCCGTCTGGGTGTGTATGTGTTCGATGCCGAATCCGGTGGCTCCACCGGTTACCGCGCCGACGAGCGCTTTCCCATGTGCAGCACCTTCAAAACGCTGCTGGCCGCGCGCGTGCTGCATATGGCGCAGGAAGGCTCGGTCGATCTCGGCCTGCACGCCACCATTGCGGCAGCCGATGTGGTGACATATTCGCCGGTCACGGAAAAGCGCGTTGGTGTGCCTGACGGCATGACGCTGCTGGAGCTGTGCGAAGCTGCCGTAGTGGTAAGCGACAACACGGCAGCCAATGTGCTGCTGCAGGCCACGGGCGGCCCGGCGGCGTTGACCGCCTGGCTGCGCCAGATTGGCGACCAGACCACGCGCCTGGACCGCAATGAGCCCACGTTGAACAGCGCAGTGGCTGGCGACGAGCGAGACACCACCACGCCCCGCGCCATCAACACCACCTGGCAAGCGCTGTTGCAGGGCGACACGCTCAAGGGTTTTGGCCGCGCCTTGCTGCAGCAATGGCTGGTGGACAGCCGCACGGGCGACAAGCGTGTGCGCGCCGGTTTGCCCAGCGATTGGAAGGCGGGTGGCAAGACGGGGTCGGGCGACAACAGCTCGGCGGGCGATACCTTGATCGTCTGGCCCAATGCGCAGTCCGAAGGCCTGGTGATCAGTGCTTACCTGACCGGCGGCAAGCGCAGCTTTGAAGAAAACGATACGCACATGGCCAAGGTGGGCGCAGCCATTGGCCAGTGGTGGGCCGCGCTCGGTTAAGTCGCCAAGCGATCAAACTGCCGTGCTGGTGGCACGCCGCGGCGCGGCCACCAGACCTTTGCACAGCTGCAACAGCGCCCACACCAGCGCCAGCGGGATGACGATGGTTTGCAGCACAAACACCACGATCAAGGTGATCAGGCGCTCTACCTGCTGATCGAGCTCGCGCTCCAGCTGGCTGAGCTTTTGCCGCAGCGTATCTCCCGGGTTGGTGACCAGTTTTTGCATGCCGGTAGCGGCATCGCTGGCCGCTTGCTGGGCTTGTTGGCCCCATTGCTTGAAGCGGTTCCACAAGCTGGGTGTGGCTGGGTCTGCCGCGTCGACTGTCGCTGTACCCGGCGTTGCCGGGTTGGTGCTGGCGTTGGCAGCTTTGTCGCCGCTGATGTCGAGTTGCTGCAGCTGGCTGACCGTGCTCTCGGTTGCCAACTGGTTTTGCTGGTAGGGCTGGGCCAGAAACTGCTGGAACAGCCATTCGCTGCCGATGATGGTGACCGGCATCACCAGCCGGGTAAAAAGCAGTACCACCAGCAAGCGGTTCAGCCAGGCGGGCGCACGTTGCTGCAAATGCAGTGCCAACCAGGCCAGCGCCACCAGGCTCACCACGGCGGTGACGGCGTAGCTGCCGCCCATCGAGAGCAAGAGTTTTTGCATGCCAAAGGCAATGCTGGCCCAGAGCATCCAGTCGGCAAACTGCGCGATCAAGTCGTTGATCGGCGCCAGCGCCTGGCCCAAGGTCAGCGTCAGGCCCACGCCCATGGGCTGCACGGCCAGTTCTGTACCTTGCAGCACCGACACCGCGCTGTGCAAGGCGCGGGCAGTGGCAAAGCTGAGCAGCGAGCGCTTGAGCCCGTCGTCCACATAGCGGTCGGCCAGCGCGTTGAAGGCCGGCAGCCAGCACAGCAGCACGGCGGCCAGCAACACCACGGCAATGGCGATGTTGCGCGGGGTCCAGCGAAGGTTCAGAGGCCAGGCATTCATCTGCTGACAGACCCCGCTGGTGGTTTTTCGTTCCCGTTTATTCGAGATACATCTTGGCCAATTGGGCTTGCGCCTTGGCGTCCACGCCCAGCACCTGCTCCACGTACTTGGGCACGCTGCCGTATTGCTGCAGCACCGGGTCGAGCGCGGCGGTCAGGAAAGGCTCTTGCACCGTCCACAGCACCTTGAGCACTTCTTCGGGGATGTGGCTGGCAGCGGCACGGGCCTCAGCCGGACGGTGGTAGTAGTCGTTAGTGAGCAGGTAATCGTGCAGCACCACATCGCGCGGCACGCCCAGCGTCATCAGCAGCAAGGTGGCGGCCCAGCCGGTGCGGTCTTTGCCGGCGGTGCAGTGGAAGACCAGCGGCGCGTCGCTCGCCAGCAGCATCTGGAAGAAGCGCGCAAACTGCGCCGAGTTGTCGTGGATAAAGCTGCGGTAGGTTTGCTGCATCAGGCCAACCGTGTCGGCCGCCGTCAGGCTTTGGCCTTGCTGCAGCAAGCTGAAGGCGCGCTGCACCACGGTGGGCTCTACCGCCAGCGAATGGTGTTGCAGGCCATCAATGGCGTAGTGGTCTACCGTTTGCTCGCGCTGGCCGCGGAAATCGGCGCTGCGCGCCACGCGCAGTTGTTGCAACAAAGTGCGTTGCGCCTCGGGGGTGAGCAAAGCCAGGTGGTCTGAGCGGAACAGCGTGCGCCAGCGCAGCTTGCCGCCGTCCAGCCCCTGGTAGCCGCCAAGGTCGCGGAAATTGGTGGTGCCGGCCAGCGCCAGGTGGCGCGACGGCGTGGAAGCAGTGTCCGAAGGGTGCGAGTGCGGTGCGAGAGCAGGGTTGGTCGTATCCATGCTAGGTTTATAGCCTAGATGTATGACGAGCCTGTCTTGCAGGTGATTCGCCCGGCCGCCAGGCAGCGGGCTTTGTCGCCCCCTTGTCACGGTAGCGACCAGTTGCCAAAAGCTGCATGGCAACATCGGAGCCATTGAAAATCAAGGCACTGCTATGGACTTTTCTCTCTCTCCGCAATTGGTGGCGCTGCGCGACAAAACGCGCCAGTTCATCGCCGATCAGGTGATTCCGCTCGAAAACGACGAACGCCAATCGAGCCACGGCCCGAGCGAGGCCTTGCGCCGCGAACTGGTAGGCCGGGCGCGTGCGGCGGGTTTGCTCACGCCCCATGCCTCGAAAGAACTGGGCGGCCTGGGGCTCACCCACATCGAAAAAGCCGTGGTGTTTGAGGAGGCGGGTTATTCCTGGCTGGGCCCGACGGCGCTCAACATCCATGCGCCTGACGAAGGCAATATCCACTTGATGGAAGCCGTGGCCACGCCCGCGCAGCAAGAGCGCTGGCTGCGCCCGCAGGTGGCGGGCGAAACGCGCTCCTGCTTTGCCATGACCGAGCCCGCACCGGGCGCCGGCTCGGACCCGGCAGCGCTGGCCACCACGGCTGTGCGCGATGGTGACGACTACATCATCAACGGCCTCAAGTGGTTCATCACCGGTGCGGAAGGGGCCGATTACCTGATCATCATGGCGCGTACCGAAGACGGTGCAGCCACCATGTTTTTGAGCGATATGCGCCGCCCGGAAATCGTGCTGGAACGCAGCATGGACGCGATGGATGCCTGCTTCACCGGCGGCCACGGCGTGCTGCGCTTCAACAACCTGCGCGTGCCCGCGAGCGACGTGCTGGGCGAGGTCGGCAAGGGCTTCCGTTATGCCCAGGTGCGGCTGGCGCCTGCGCGCTTGACGCACTGCATGCGCTGGCTGGGCCAGGCGCGGCGTGCGCAAGATGTGGCACTGGCCTATGCGCGCCGCCGCACTGCGTTCGGCAAACCGCTGTCGTCGCATGAAGGCGTGGGCTTCATGCTGGCCGACAACGACATGGATCTGCACACCGCCCGCCTGCACATCTGGCACACCGCGTGGTTGCTGGACCAGGGCGAGCAAGGCAACTACGAATCGAGCCGCGCCAAGGTCGTCTGCTCCGAAGCCGAATGGCGCGTGGTGGACCGCTGCGTGCAAATGCTGGGCGGCCAGGGCGTGACCATGGACACGCCGGTGATGCGCATCTTCACCGACATGCGCGCCTTCCGCATCTATGACGGCCCGAGCGAGGTGCACCGCTTCAGCATGGCGCGCAAGCTGGTGCAAGCGGCCGAGAAAGACGCCGATGCCGAGCGTGGCGTGCCCGCTGCGATCCGCGCCATTCCGCCCATGGTTCGTTGATAGTGCGGTAGTGCTATGAAAAAAGAAGCTGATAACCACCAACAGATAAGCCTTGCGCTGCAAACGTATTTGAAGAATGCAGGCTTGTCGCAAGGCGAGCCGGTGCAGGTGAGCGTGCTGGCCGGCGGCCAATCCAACCCCACTTATCGGCTGCAAGTGGGCGAGCGCCAAATGGTGCTGCGCAAACAGCCGCCGGGCCAGTTGGTGGCTGGTGCGCATGCGGTAGACCGCGAATACCGCGTAATGCGTGCATTGGCCGGCAGCCAGGTGCCCGTGCCCGCCATGTTGGCTTATGAAGCCGATGCGAGCTTGCTGGGCACGCCGTTTTACCTGATGGATTTTCTGGCTGGCCGCGTCTTCATGGACCCGGCCTTGCCCGGGCTGGCGCCTGCTGAGCGCGCCGCTTTGTATGACGAGATGAACCGCGTCATCGCCGCGCTGCACCAGGTCGATCTGCAAGCCGTCGGCCTGGCTGACTATGGCCGCCACGGCGGCTATGTGGCGCGCCAGGTCAAGCGCTGGGGCCAGCAGACACAGCAGCTGACGGTACCGATCAACGAAGCCATGCGCCGCCTCATCGACTGGTTGCCGCAGCACTTGCCCGAGGCCGATGAAACCACCTTGGTGCACGGCGATTACCGCTTGGACAACCTGATCTGGCACGCCAGCGAGCCGCGCGTGATCGGCGTGCTCGACTGGGAGCTTTCCACCTTGGGTGATCCACTGGCGGATCTGGCCTACCACGGCATGGCCTGGCGCGTGCCGCCGGAGCTGTGGCGCGGCATTGGCGGCCTCGATCTGGTCGCGCTGGGCATTCCGGACGAAGCCGCCTACCTGCAGCAATACGCCCAGCGCACTGGCCGCAGCCCAGGCACGCTGTGGGAGTACTACCTGGCCTTTAACCTGTTCCGCATGGCCGCCATTTTGTACGGCATTGCGCAGCGCGCCGCCGATGGCACCGCCGCCGCCGCAGACGCCGCAGCTACGGGTGCCAAAGCCGGGCCGTTGGCGGACTTGGGTTGGCAGTGTGCGCTGGCGTTTTCCCGGCGCTAGCCACCTCTGTGCGCTCTGTCATGCGCTTGCGCTGGGCAGCGGTGTCGCGGATCAGGCCTTGAGGCCGGCCGTGGTGGCAATGCCTGCAGCCAGATAGCCGCCATCCACAGGCAGCATCACGCCGTTGATGTAGGCAGCGCCATCGCTGCACAGAAAAGCAATGGCGTCGGCCATTTCCTCGGTGCGGCCCATGCGGCGGGCGGGGATCGAGGCCTCGAAGGCTTGCCGGGTCTCGGGCGTGTAGTTCTTTTCGGTCATCGCGGTCAGCACCGGGCCGGGCGCGATGGCGTTGACGGTGATGCCCAGCGGCCCGAGTTCCATGGCGAACTGCCGCGTCAGCCCGGCAATCGCCGTTTTGGACGTGCCGTAGGCGACACGGCCCACACCTGCGCGCTCCGAGCTGATCGATGCCAGGTTGACGATGCGGCCAAAGCGCCGCTCGGCCATGCCGCGTGCTGCGCGTTGCGAGCACAGAAAGCTGCCGCCCACGTTCACCTCCATGGCTGTGCGAAACATGTCGTAGCTGCAGTCCAGCACGGGCGCAACCGGCATGATGCCAGCGCTGTTCACTAGCGCATCGGGCCCTTGGCCCCAGCGCTGTTCGAGCGCGGTAAAAGCGGCGTCGACCGAAGCCGGGTTTGCGACATTCAGCTGCAGAGCCAGGGCGCAATCGGGCCGGTCGGCATTCAATTGCCGGGCCACGGCCTCCGCGTTCTCCAGCTGCAGATCCAGAATCGCTACGCGGTAGCCGTCGTGCGCCAGGCGGCGAGCGGTGGCCGCGCCCAGGCCGGAGCCGCCTCCGGTGATGGCGGCGATTTTGCTGGAGGGGGAGTTGTCTCTTGGCTGAACCATGTCGTGATCCTTTTTGAACCACAGCACCATAGCAGACACAGCGCAGGGCAGTGTGCAGCCTTCGGGACGCGGGCGCGTTGCCGCCTGCGTTCAGCGGGAGCCCGGCACCACAGACAGATTCTCCGGCACGATCTGCTCCTGGCTGCCGGTGGGGCAGGGTTCGTCGGTGTAGGTGATCTTGCCGTTTTGCACGCATTTGCGCGGTTGCAGCGCGGGCGCAGGTGCGGGTTTGCCTTCGGCCTGCGCTTGGGCGGCGCGGCGAGCCTGGCTGCGTTGCTGCTCTTCGGGCGTGGGTGGCGGTGGTGCCGAGGCCTTTTTGACCAAGGCGTTGGCCGCTTCCTTGGCCTCGTCCACAACGGCCGGGCCGCGCCAGGCGTACACGCCCGCAGCCACCGCCAGCACCACGGCTATGCCGATGGCGATGCGGTGCGTGCGGCGGATGTACATGCGCGCTTAGCTGACGTTCTTGCCGACGATGCCGGCGAGCTCGAACATGCTGACCTGGTCTTTGCCGAACACGGGCTTGAGCTTGGCGTCGGCATTGATGGCGCGTTTGTCCTTGGCGTCCTGCAAGCCGTTGGCCTTGATGTAGTCCCAGAGCTTTTTGATGACTTCGGGGCGCGAGGTGGCTTCGCTGCCGATCACGGCGGCCAGGGCCGGGCTCGGCGTCAAGGTGGCAGCAACTTTGCGCGGTGCCTTGGCTGTGGCGGTTTTGCTGGCCGTCTTGGTGGCCTTGGTAGTTTTGGCAGCGGCCTTGGTGGCGGTTTTGGCCGCAGTCTTGGTTGCCGTTTTTGTGGCCGTCTTGGTGGCGGCGGTCTTGCGGGCCGGGAACTTGCTGTCGCGCGGCTCGAACTCGAAGTTCACTTTGCCGGCGTCTTTGTCCCAGGCCAGGAAAGCCTTGAAGCTGCGGCGCGTGCGGTTGGAGACGAACTTGTCGAGCAGATCGGTCTTGCCGGTGGCCAGCAGTTTGGCCATCTGGTCGCGCTCGATCGGTTGCTGCAAGATGATCTGGCCGCTCTTGAAATCGCAGCTCGGTGTGGGTTGCTGGGCCGTGGGTACGGCCTTGGAGCAGACGTAGTTGGCGCCGTGTTCGAACACCGGTGCACCGCATTTGGGGCAGGCGCCGAGCGTGTTCTGGCTGCCAAAGTCGACCAGCTCGCCGGTTTCGCCATCGTCCTTGTTGTCTTCAAAGACGAACTCGAACTTGAAGTTGTTGTTGTCTTCGTCGCGCACGATCGCCACTTCGGCGGCAAACGGCCAGCCGGCCTTGGAGCGGAAGCCGTCCAGCGGGCCCATCTTGCGCTCGCGCAGCAGCAGGTCGGCCTCGGCGGTTTCAAAGGTACGGCCGGCGGGCGATTTGGTGAACGAGAAGCCGCAGCCATCGCCAGCGCCATTGGCACCGGTGCAGGCGTAGCGGCGGTAGTTTTCTTTCACCACGCCGCCGCAGTTGGGGCAGGGCGTCGACAGGGTGGCGTAGTCGCCCGGAATGGTGTCGCGGTCGTATTCCTTGGCTTTTTTCACCAGGCGCTCGGTCATGGCCTGGATCTCGGCCATGAAGGCTTCACGCGAGAGCTGGCCTTTTTCCATTTGCGCCAGCTTGTATTCCCATTCGCCGGTCAGGTCGGCGCGCGAGAGCTCTTCCACCTCCAGGCCGCGCAGCAGCGTCATCAGCTGGAAAGCCTTGGCCGTGGGGATCATCTCGCGGCCTTCGCGCAGCATGTACTTTTCGGTCAGCAGGCCTTCGATGATGGCCGCGCGCGTGGCTGGCGTGCCCAGGCCTTTTTCCTGCATGGCTTCGCGCAGCTCGTCGTCGTCGATCTGCTTGCCGGCGCCTTCCATCGCGCCCAGCAGCGTGGCTTCCGAGTAGCGGGCGGGCGGCTTGGTTTTCAGGCCCTTGGGGTCGACCTGTTCGGCCGCCGGTTTTTCGCCCGGCTGCACCGGCACCAGGTTCTGGCCCTTGTCGCCTTCCTTGGCGTCTTCCACTTCATGCGCCGCTTCTTTGCCATAAATGGCCAGCCAGCCGGGTTTGACCAGTACCTTGCCTTCGGTTTTGAAGTGGTGCTGCTCGACCTGGCTGATGCGCGTGGTGACCTGGTATTCGGCGCTGGGGAAGAACACCGCCATGAAGCGGCGCACCACCAGCGTGTACAGCTTGTGCTCGGCCTCGCTCAGCGCGCCCGGCGCCTGCGTGGTGGGGATGATGGCAAAGTGGTCCGAGACCTTGCTGTTGTCAAAAATACGCTTGTTCGGGCGGATGTAGTTGGCACCGATGGCCTGCTGCGCAAACGGCGCGAGCTGCTGCATATTGCTGTGCGCCAGCATCTCGAAAGTCTGGCGGGCCACGGGCAGATAGTCTTCGGGCAGCGCGCGCGAATCGGTACGCGGGTAAGTCAGCGCCTTGTGGCGTTCGTACAGGGCCTGCGCCAGGGCCAGCGTGGTTTTGGCCGAGAAGCCGAACTTGCTGTTGGCCTCGCGCTGCAGGCTGGTCAGGTCGAACAGCAGCGGGCTGGCCTGCGTGGTGGGCTTGCTCTCTTCGGTGACCACGGCCGGTTTGCCGCGCACCGCGTCGGCAATGGCTTGGGCTTCCTGCAGGTTCCAGACGCGGTCGGCCTTGGCCTCAGCGTCTTCGCTCTTCTTCCACTGCGGGTTGAACCACTTGGCCGGGTAGTGGCCGGCCTGGGCGGCGAACTCGGCATGGATTTCCCAGTAATCGCGGCTGACGAACTTGCGGATTTTCTCTTCGCGCTCCACCACCAGCGACAGCGTAGGCGTTTGCACACGGCCCACGGTGGTCAGGAAGAAGCCGCCATCGCGCGAGTTGAACGCGGTCATGGCGCGCGTGCCGTTGATGCCCACCAGCCAGTCGGCCTCGGAGCGGCTGCGGGCGGCGTTGGCCAGGCCCTGCATCTGGTTGTCGCTGCGCAGCTTGTTGAAGCCGTCGCGAATGGCTTGCGGCGTCATCGACTGCAGCCACAGGCGCGAGATTGGCTTGCCCAGGCCGCCCTTGGCGCCGCCGGCGTATTGCTCGATCAGGCGGAAGATCAGCTCCCCTTCGCGGCCCGCGTCACAGGCGTTGATAAGGGCGGTCACGTCTTTGCGCTTGGCCAGCTTGACGACGGCGTTCAGACGCGTCTTGGTCTTGTCCACCGGCTTGAGCTCGAAGTACGGCGGAATCACCGGCAGGTGGGCAAAGCTCCATTTGCCGCGTTTGACGTCAAATTCTTCCGGCGCCTGGATCTCCACCAGGTGACCCACTGCGCTGGTCACGATATAGCCGTCCGACTCGAAGTAATCGTCGTGCTTGGCAAATTGGCCCGCCACCGGCGTCAGCGCACGAACAATGTCTTGCGCAACGGACGGCTTTTCTGCAATGACCAGGGTCTTGGACATGGGTTCACTCTCATCAATCTGGGGTCTGCCAGCCCACGCTCGGGCTGGCGCTTCTACAATGCTCGCTTTACGCGTATGCGCGGGCGCCTACACGTGTGCACCTGTGCGCATGCGCATGTGCCTATTTTTTAAAGTAGCAGAAAAATTCCATGCCGAGCAATGTCCCCCCAATTTCCGCAGCTGGCCGGAGGGCCGGTCCCCGCACGCAGGTGCGGCGCTCCGGTGTGCACGGCCGGGGTGTTTTTGCGCTGCAGGATATCGCAGAAGGCGAAATCATTGTCGAATACGCGGGCAAACGCATCAGCTACGAAGAAAGCCAGGATCGCCACCCGCACGACCCGGCCAACCCCAATCACACCTTTTTCTTCCAGCTCGACGGCGAGCATGTGATCGACGGGGGCGACGGCGGCAACAGCTCGCGCTGGATCAACCACAGCTGCGATCCGAACTGTTTTGCCGAAGAGATTGACGGCCGTATCTTTATCAGTGCCTTGCGCAATATCCATGCGGGCGAGGAGCTGGGCTATGACTACGGCCTGGTGATCGAAGAGCGCTACACGCCCGCACTCAAGGCCGCCTATGGCTGCCGTTGCGGCGCGGCCGAATGCCGAGGCACCATGCTGGCGCCCAAGCGCGGCTGGAAGCCCAAGCTGCCGCGCGCCGACCTGCCTGAGCCGGTGCTGCCCAAAAAACGCAGCAGCACCACAGCCAAAACGGCTGAAAAAGCCAAAGTCACGAAGGCCACTAAGAGCAAGCCATCTACGAAAGCTCCGGCCAAGCCCAAAACCCAGCCCGCCAGCAAGCCAGGAGCACGCGCATGAGCGAGCCGATCCGCTGGCCGGCCGAGGCCATCTGGCAAGCGGTGGAGCCGCAGCTGCCGGGTTTTACGATCGAGATTGTGCCCAGCATCGATTCCACCAACACCGAGCTGATGCGCCGGGCGCGCGAGGGCCGGCAAGAGCCGATCTTGCTGGTGGCCGAGCAGCAAACGGCAGGCCGCGGCCGCCTGGGCCGGCCCTGGCGCAGCGCGGTGGGCGATTCGCTGATGTTCTCGCTGGGCCTGCCGCTGGCACCGGCTGATTGGTCGGGCCTGTCGCTGGCCGTGGGCGTGAGCGTGGCCGAGAGCCTGCAGCCGCAATTGCCGGCGGCAGGCAGCAGCACGCCGCGCATTGGCCTGAAATGGCCCAACGATTTGTGGCTGAGCGGCGACCACAAGCTCGCCGGCATTCTGGTGGAGACTGCCAGCTTTATCGCGCCGGGTGGTCAGCCGGCTTTCGGCGCTTATGGCGGCGCTTTGGATGCGCAAAAATCGCCGCGTTATGTGGTGGTGGGCATCGGCATCAATGTGCGTGCGCCCGAGGGCGATGGCCTCTCGACCGTGCCCGGCAGCTTGCAGATGGTAGATGGCCGCTGGGACGCACCGCAGGCACTGCAAGCGGTGGTGCCGCCGCTGATTACCACCTTGCAAGCCTTTGCCCGTCAGGGTTTTGCGCCGCTGCAACAGCGCTTTGCGCAGCGCGACGCGCTGGCAGGCCGTGCGGTAAGCTTGAGCGATGGCAGCGCCGGCACCGCCCAGGGTGTGGCCGCCGACGGTGCGCTGCAGGTGCAGACGGCGGGCGGCGTGGTCGCTGTCACCAGCTCGGAAATCAGCGTGCGCCCGCAAGCCTAGGCGCACCAGAAAAAAGAGGGAAGTCGGGATGATTCGTTTTGCCATCGTGCTGTTGCTGCTGGCCAATGCCGGCTATTACGCCTTCTCGCACGGCATGCTGCGCAGCCTGGGCTGGGCGCCCAACAACCCGTCCGAGCCCGAGCGCCTGCAGCAGCAAGTGCGCCCCGATGCCTTGCAAATCCTGAGCTCGCAAGAGCTGGAACAAGCGCAAAAGCTGCAGGCCCAGAACGCAGCCGCCGAAGCCGCTCGCAGCACGGAAACGGCTGCTGCACTGGCACCTGCGCCGGCTGTAGATGCCAGCAAGCCGGCCGAAGCCGAGAGGCCGGCCGAAAAAGTGGCCGAGAAACCGGCAGAAAAACCCGCCGAAAAGCCGCCCGAGAAAAAAGAATGCCTGGTCGCTGGCAGCTTTGACAGCAAGCAGGTAGAGGCGCTGCGCTTGCAACTGGCCAAGTTGCCAGAAGGCAGCTGGAAGCTCGATCCCAACACCACCAGCGGCCGCTGGATGGTGTACGTGGGCAAGTTCAACAGCCAAGAGGCGCTGGACACGCGCCGCAACGAACTGCGTGCCATGGAGATCAGCACCGACCGCGCCCGCATCGCCAGCCTGGAGCCCGGTATCTCGCTGGGCCGCTTCTCTACCGAAGAAGCCGCCGAGCGCCACCTGGCGACCATGGCGAAAAAAGGCGTGAGCGGTGCCAAAGTGGTGGTGGAGCGCCCCGAAACCACCAACTACACGGTGCGCTTTCCCAAGCTCGATGCCGCCACCAAAAAACGTGTGCAGACTTGGCATGTGATGGAAGGCAAGGACCTGCAAACCTGCCAGCCCTGAGCAGGTTGAGCAGCTTCGGCAGCCATGAGCAACAGCACTCTCGCCCAGCCCGCTGAGCCGTTGCCTGAGCGGCTGCAATACCAGCTGCGCTTTGGCGACTACTGGCTTTTCCACTGCCTGAGCCAGCTGTGCTCGCCCGTCACCCAGGCTTTGTTGCTGCTGTGCGGCGCTGCCTTTGGCTATTGGCTGCGCTCGGAAGGCGCCACCTTGTTGTGGAGCGGGGCGGCCGCGCTGGCCGCGTACGTGGCTTTCTGGCTCTTGCAATGCGGTTTCAATGCCATTTATTTGACGAGTCGCAATAACCGCGCTGTTCTCTGCCAGCACACCGTCACTGTCAGCAACGAAGGGCTGCGCGACAGCACCAATACCTACGACCACCTGCTGCGCTGGCCAGGCGTGGCTCGGGTGGTGAATTACGGTTGGGTGGTGGCGGTTTACAGCAGCGCGGTCGACGCGGTGGTGTTGCCGCGCTCGGCGTTCGCCAGCCCGGCGCAGGCGGCGCGTTGGGTGGCGTATGTGCGTGAGGCGGCCAGGCTGGGCTAGGCCTTTGACTGGCTCCACGTTCGCACGCTTTGCACCTCTTGTTCGCTGCCAATCACCGCCTTGGGCATGACAAAAACCAGGTTGGGCTTGAGCACAAAGTAAAAGCGTTCGGTATCTTCTTGCACCTGGTCAAAGGCTGACCAAGGAATACGCCAGTCTCCTTGCTGGCTGTGGCCGGCATAGGCTTCGGGTGTCAGCTCCACCGCCGTTTCGGCCATCATCCAGCCGTCGTGGCTTAGCAGCGCTTTGCGGTAGGCGCGCTGCGCGTAAAAGCTGCGGGCCAGCACGGCTGCCACCAGCAGAACCAGGCTGACTACGAGCGATCGGGCGTGCAAGGGTACGGGGCGCTCGCCGAACAAAGCCATGATTTGGTAAAAAAACCAGGCCAGTGCCAACCAAATCACTACCAGCAAAGCTTTGCCTGGCCAGCCGGCGGAAAAAATGCGTTGCGAAAGCTTGGCGGCGATGCTGATACTGGCCAGTACGTCGTCGGGGCAGAGAGTGAATCGGCGCTCAATTCGATCCATGGCAGGCACTTTGGTGGTCGGCGATAGTGGGCACTATAGCAATGTGCCAAGGCCAGTGTTACTGCGGCTTTTTCACCGTCGGAAAACGCACGCTGAACACCACGCCGCGCTGCGCTTGCTTGGGGAAGGCGTCTTCCAGAGTGACGGTGGCGCCGTGCTGGCGCGCAATTTCCTGCACGATCGGCAGGCCCAGGCCGGAGCCGTCGACCTCGCTGCCGAGCACGCGGTAAAAGGGCTGGAAGACGCGCTCGCGGTCTTCCTCGGCGATGCCGGGGCCGGAGTTCTCCACCTGCAGCACCAGCACATGGCCAAAGCGGTCGGCCAGCAGGTGCACGTTGATGATGCCAGGCGCGGCCGCACTGGAGGGTGTGTAGTTGACTGCGTTCTCCAACAGATTGCGCACCAGCTCGCCCAGCAAGGTGGCGTTGCCATTGACCCAGACCTCGCTGTCCTCGGGCTGCATGCCGTCGTAGCCGATGTCGATGTGCTTGGCCAGGGCGCGGTCGATGCAGTCGTGCATGGCGTCCAGCACAATCTCGGCCATATTGCAGGGCGCACGCTGCTGCAGCGCGCCCGGGCTTTCAGCCCGCGCCAGCGCCAGCAGCTGGTTGACGGTATGGGTGGCGCGCATGCTGGAGCGGCCGATTTGCTGCAGCGACAGCTTCAGATCGTCGGCCTGGGCGTCGGCGCGCTGGGCCATTTCGGCCTGCATGCGCAGCCCGGCCAAAGGCGTTTTGAGCTGGTGCGCGGCATCGGCCAGAAAGCGCTTTTGCGTGGCCAGCGAGTCGTTGAGGCGGCCGAGCAGATCGTTCACCGAATCGACCAGCGGCACCACTTCCAGCGGCACGTCCTTGTGGTGAATGGGCGAGAGATCGTCGGGCTTGCGCGCGCGGATGCGCTCTTCGAGCTGGTGCAGCGGTTTGATGCCGCGCGCCAGCGCCAGCCACACCAGCAGCACTGCCAGCGGCAGCAGCACAAACTGCGGCAGCATCACGCCCTTGATGATTTCGGTGGCCAGCACGCTGCGCTTTTCGCGCGTTTCGGCCACCTGGATCAGCGCCAGATTGGGCTCGGGCAGCGACAGTCGCACCCAGATCCAGGCAATGCGTACGTCGATGCCGCGCAACTCGGCATCGCGCAACTGCACCACGCCCACGACGCGCTCCACATCTTTGCTGGGCTGCGGCAGATCGGCCTCGCCCGCCAAAAACTGGTTGTTGGGCGCGATCACCTGGTAGTAGACCGCGTCGGAATCGTCGGCACGCAAAATCTCGCTGGCCGGCTGCGGCAGGTTGAAATAGGTTTTACCGCCTTGCACGTTGACGATTTGCGCCAGCGCGTGGGCGTTGTACTCCAGCGCCCGGTCAAACGGCTTGTTGGCCAGGTTCTGCGCCACCAGCCAGGTCAGTGCCAGCGATACCGGCCACAGCAGCAGCAGCGGGGTGAGCATCCAATCGAGGATCTCACCGAACAATGAACGCTGCTCGCTACGAAACAGGGCCAAGGCTGTCCTTGTGCTGAAAGTGGCGGTGGGTGGAAGTGGTTCAGCCGCCGGTCGTCAGCTGATCATGGTGTCGCGGGCGTCTGAATTTTCTCCAGACAGTAGCCCAGACCGCGAACGGTGGCAATACGGATGGGGCCCTTCTCGATCTTCTTACGCAGGCGGTGGATGTAGACCTCGATCGCATTCGTGCTGACCTCTTCGCCCCATTCGCACAGGCGCTCGACCAACTGGTCTTTGCTGACCAGGCGGCCCGAGCGTTGCAGCAGCACCTCCAGCAAACCCAGCTCGCGCGCTGACAGCTCCACCATGCGGCCGTCGAGCGTGGCCACGCGGCCGGCCTGGTCGTAGACCAGCGGGCCATGCTGGATAAGGCTGGTGCTCATGCCGACACCGCGGCGCGTGAGCGCGCGCACCCGCGCCTCCAGCTCGGACAGTGCAAACGGCTTGGCCATGTAGTCGTCAGCGCCCAGGTCGAGGCCTTGCACGCGCTCGTCCACGCTTTCGGCAGCGGTCAGGATCAGCACCGGGATCGACGAGCCGCGCGAGCGCAGCTTTTTCAGCACTTCCAGACCGTGCATCTTGGGCAGGCCCAGATCGAGGATCAGCAGATCGAATTCGTTGTTGGCCATCAGCGCGGCGTCGGCCTCGCTGCCACTGGCAACATGGTCTACCACCGCGCCTGAGTTGCGCAGACTGCGCAGCAGGCCATCGGCCAGCACCTGGTCGTCTTCGGCAATCAGTATTCGCATGGGGTCTCCTCTTGTTATTGGTCAATTCTAGGCCAGGCCCAGGGTAGGAATGGGGCAGAGCCGGCCTGCAGCCATGTTGGTGCAAACCCGCCCCCCATGCCGCCCGGCAGCTGTTTTGCCGACGCTGACGAGCGGGTTTTTCGCTATCTTGCGGGTAAAAAAGCGGCCGCAGTCACGGAAACGCCGCACAGCGCGCGTAGGATGGCCGCTCGACTTGGGGCTGAGCCCAGGCTGGCAGCGATGGGAGCAGGATGACAACAAAAACGCGGGGAGGGCATGCAGGCCGTTGGCCGGCGCGGCAGCGCAAGCTGGCCGGGGCACTGGCCTTGCTGCTGCTGGGCGCCGCCTATTGGCAGGCGCACACGCTCAGCATGCCCTGGCAGCAGCCAGCCGAGGCGTTGGCGGCTGCAGCCGCGCAGCCGGCTGGCGCGCAGCAACTGGCGGGCTACCAGGCCAGCATCCAGCACCGGCCGATTGCCGGCATTGTGGACAACCTCTCCGGGCTTACCTATGACGCCCGGAGCGGCATGCTCTTTGGCGTGACCAACCGCCCGCCAGCCGTGGTGGAGCTGAGCACCGAGGGCCAATTGCTGCGCAGCATGCCGGTGCGCGGCGTGCGCGATCCCGAAGGCATTGCCCATATCCGCGACGACTGGTTTGCTATTGCCGACGAGCGCCGCAACCGCATCCATTGGGTGCAGATTGGCCCGGGCCAGCGCGAGGTGCAGACGCAACAAGGCCCCGTGCTGGCGCTGGGCGAGGCCAGCATCAAAAACTTTGGCCTGGAAGGCCTGGGCTGGGACAGCCAGCGCCAGCAACTGCTGGCGGTGACAGAGAAATGGCCGCTGCAGGTGCTGGCGCTGGACGGGCCGGTCTTGACGCCAGGCGCGCGCAACCTGCAACTGGCCACCCACCCCTGGGAGAGCCAGGACGCGGCCGGCGTGCCTAGCACCGACCTGGCCTCGATCGAGGTCGATCCGCGCAGCGGCAACCTGCTCTTGCTGGGCGAAGAATCCTCCGTGCTCTACGAGTACACGCGCGCCGGCGAACTGCTGGGCCTGATGCCCTTGTGGGCCGGTTTGAGCGGCCTCGACGAGAGCATCGGCCAGCCCGAAGGCGTGGCCATCGACCCGGCAGGCACCTTGTACATCGTGGCCGAGCCCAATTTGTTCTACCGCTTTGAGAAGCGGGGTTAGCACAGGCAAGCGGGGCAAGACTGACACGCGGGCCCGCTGAACATGGACAAGGCAGAGTGCACAAGTTGCGCCGCCGTGGCCTGATGCAGCGCAAGCCCAGCTGGTGCAGCAGTGGCAGACTGGTTCAGACCGCGTCCCCGGGGCGCGGCTCGGGTGTGGCGCAAGGCCTTGCCTGACCTGCCCGCAGTGCGCTGCGAGGCCTCCAGGCCTGCGGCGCCTTCAGAGTGAACCACCAGGAGAGAGACATGAAAGCTGCCGTATTCCAAGGCGTGGGCCAGCCCATGACCATTGAAGAAGTCGAGATCAACCAGCCCGCCCGCAACGAGGTGCTGGTGCGCGTGAAGGCGACCGGCCTGTGCCACAGCGATCTGCATTTCATCCAGGGCAAGTACCCCACACCGGTGCCCGTTGTCCTGGGCCATGAGGCCGCTGGCGTGGTCGAAGCCGTGGGCGACGGGGTAGATTTGCTCAAGCCCGGCGACCACGTGGTGTCGTGCCTGTCGGTGTATTGCGGCCATTGCGAATACTGCGTGGACGGCCACCTGAGCCTGTGCGTCAACACGGCTGTCAAACAGCCGCCTGGCGTGGCTAAGCGCCTGCGCTGGAAGGGCGAGCACCTGGGCCAATTTCTGAACCTGTCCTCTTTCGCCGAGAAGATGCTGGTGCACCAGAACGCGCTCGTGAAGGTGCGCGACGACATGCCGCTGGATTACGCCGCGTTGCTGGGCTGTGGCGTGTTGACAGGCTACGGCGCGGTGGCCCGCACGGCGCAGATTCCAGCGGGATCACGTGTGGCCGTCATTGGTTGCGGCGGTGTTGGGCTGTCCGCCATTCACGCGGCCCGTCTGGCGGGTGCTTCGCGCATCATTGCCATCGACATTGATCCCCAGAAGCTGGAGATGGCCAAGCTGTTTGGCGCCACCGATGGCGTAGACGGTAACGATGCCGAGCTGGTCCAGAAGATCGTCGCCATGACCGACGGCGGCGTGGACTACGCTTTCGAGTGCATCGGCATCAAAAAGTGCACCGAAGACTCTTTTGCCATGCTGCGCCCGCGTGGCACCAGCACCATTGTGGGCATGATCCCGCTGGGCACCAAGGTGGAGTTTCATGGCTACGACTTTTTGTTTGAGCGCCGCGTACAAGGCTCGATGATGGGCTCGAACCACTTCACCGTGGATATTCCCCGCCTGGTGGATTTCCACATGCAAGGCCGCATGCAGTTGGACAAGCTGATCTCCAAGCGCATCCGCCTCGAAGACATCAACGAAGGTTTCGCCGCCATGGAGCGCGGCGGTATCGCACGCAGCGTGATCGTCTTTGATTGATGAACGCGGCCTGATGCGCTCAGGCGCTCACCGCGCTGACAAGGGCCCGTGGCAATACGGGCCTTTTTGCTGCGTGGGAACCTGCGCCAGCAAGGCCTGGCCGCCTCAGTCATCGCCCGCGTAAGCCTCCAGCCCCAGTTTCACCACGGTGGCTACCTCGTCGCCCACCTCTTCGCGAAACTCGGCCTCGGCCTGCGTCACGGCGCGCTCAAAGGCTTGCAGCCACAGCAAACCGGTATCGGTAAAGCGCACGATGCGGGCGCGCGCATCGCGCGGGTCGCTCTCGCGGGTGACCAGGCCCCAGGCCTCGCACTGGTCCACCAGGCTGGCCATGGCCTGCTTGCTCATGCCAGCGCGCTCGGCCAGGTCGGTCAGGCGGTCGCCGGCCAGGGCGAGGTGGCGTGTGATGTGGATGTGCGCGGCGCTGATCTGGTCGCGTGCGGCCAGGTTGGACAGCGCCAGTGGCACCTCCACATCGCGCACCATCAGCTGCAAAACCCGGGCATCAAAGCGGCGCATGGCATGGCCGAGCAGGCGGCCGAGGTGGGTCAGGCGCCAGCTGTCGTCGGGCAAATGGGGCAGAAGAATGGGCATGGTCTTTGTAAAAACAAGGGCTTGCGTTCAAGCCAAGGGCTGTGTGGCGAGTATAGATATAGTCAAGCAAACTGACTAAAAAAATGGTTTTGTAAAATGTACAGATCCCATAAACTACTGTTCAAGCATCCAGGCTGTATACCCATACAGTTGGTGCAAGACCTACCGACATGAATACCAAACGCAAGGAGAAATCCATGAACGCCACCGCTACCAAGCCCGAAGCCAATTCCGAAAAAGCCAAAGCCCTGGCCGCCGCCCTGGCCCAGATCGAAAAGCAGTTCGGCAAGGGCACGATCATGAAGCTCGGCGAAGGCGAGGCGATCGCGGACATCCAGGTGGTCTCCACCGGCTCGCTGGGTTTGGACATTGCACTGGGCGTAGGCGGCCTGCCACGCGGCCGGGTGATCGAGATCTACGGCCCGGAATCCTCGGGTAAAACCACGCTGACCCTGCAAGTGGTGGCCGAGATGCAAAAGCTCGGTGGCACCTGCGCCTTCATCGACGCCGAGCACGCGCTCGACACCAGCTACGCCCAAAAGCTGGGCGTCAGCCTGAGCGATGTGCTGATCAGCCAGCCCGACACCGGTGAGCAAGCGCTGGAAATTGTCGACAGCCTGGTGCGCTCGGGTGCGGTCGATCTGATCGTGGTCGACTCGGTGGCCGCGCTCACTCCCAAGGCCGAAATCGAAGGCGAAATGGGCGACCAGCTGCCCGGCCTGCAGGCCCGTTTGATGAGCCAGGCGCTGCGCAAGCTGACCGCCAACATCAAGAAGACCAACTGCACGGTGATCTTCATCAACCAGATCCGCATGAAGATCGGCGTCATGTTCGGCAGCCCCGAAACCACCACTGGCGGTAACGCGCTCAAGTTCTACGCCTCGGTGCGCCTCGACATCCGCCGCACCGGCACCATCAAAAAGGGCGACGAAGCCATTGGCAACGAAACCAAGGTCAAAGTGGTCAAGAACAAGGTCTCGCCTCCGTTCAAAACCGCCGAGTTCGACATTCTGTTTGGCGAAGGCATCTCGCGCGAAGGCGAAATTCTCGACATGGGCGTCAACGCCCGCATCATCGAGAAAAGCGGTGCCTGGTACGCCTACAACGGCGAGAAAATCGGCCAAGGCCGCGACAACTCGCGCGAGTTCCTGCGCGAGAACCCAGATCTGGCCATCGAGATCGAGAACAAGGTGCGCGAAAGCCTGAATATTGCGCCGCGCCCCGCCGAAGACGGCGTGATCGAGATGCCCGAGGCCAGCGCCCAGGCCTAAGAAGGTGTTGCGATCTCCTTGCAATACCACTGCGTAGAGATCGCGGCCCAGCCATTTGTTCAAAAACCAGCTGCTGGCGCTTACCACCAAGCGCCAGCAGCTCTTTGTTTTGTCGTGTTGAAAAGCTGATGTCGTTTGCCAAACTCTCCCTCAAAGGCCGTGCTCTGCGCTATTTGGCGCTGCGCGAGCATACCCGTGCCGAGCTGGCCAGCAAGCTCGCCAAGCATGTGGAAGAGGGCGACGACCTGGAGGCCGTGCTGGCCGAGCTGGAGACCAAGGGCTTTATCAGCGCCGAGCGCGTGGTCGAAAGTGTGATCTACAGCAAAGGCAGCCGCTTTGGCGCCAGCCGCCTGGCACAAGAGCTGCGCCACAAAGGCGTAGACAACGAGCTGATTGCCGATGCCGTAGAGCGCTTGCGTGGCACCGAGCTGGCGCGAGCCCGCGAGGTATGGCAGCGCCGCTTTGGCACCCCGCCCACCACCCCACAGGAGCGCGCCAAGCAAATGCGTTTTCTGGCCAGCCGGGGCTTCGGTGGCGATGTGGTGCGCAAGGTGGTGGCGGGCAGCGACGAGGAATAGCCTCGCCTGCCGCGAGTTGGCCAAGGCTGCCAGCACCGGCTGCTGAATCTTGTTACCCCTGTTCGGTTGGTATCCGTTAGGCTGGTGCGCTTGCAGATCGGAAACAGGTTCTAAGCAAGGAGACCGGCATGCTTCCCAAAAACACCATTTGTCTTTGGTTCCAAAACGGCGCGGCGCTGGAAGCCGCCCGCTTTTATGCGGCCACTTTCCCCGACAGCCGCGTAGGCGCGGTGCACCACGCACCAGGCAACTACCCTGATGGGCAGCAGGGTGACGTGCTGGTGGTGGAGTTCACGGTGGCCGGCATTCCGTGCATTGGGCTCAATGGTGGGCCGCACTTTGCGCACAACGAGTCATTCTCTTTCCAAATTGCGACCGATGACCAGGCCGAGACGGACCGGCTTTGGAACGCCATCGTCCACCACGGCGGGCAAGAAAGCGCTTGCGGCTGGTGCAAGGACCGCTGGGGCATCTCGTGGCAAATCACGCCACGGGTGCTGACCGAAGGCGTCTTCAACGCCGACGCTGCCACCGCCCAGCGCGTGTTCGCCGCGATGATGGGCATGACCAAGATCGACATCGCGGCCATCGAGGCAGCGCGCCGGGGCGCTTGATAGCAAGCTCGGAGCTTGTTTAGCGACTGACCATGCGCTGAATGTCCAGCAGCACCAGCGCGGTGATCCAGCGCACTGATGACGCAGCTCGGGCACAGTGGCCATCGTTGCGGATGCATTTGCTTACGACAACCTCGCGTTTTCACGGAGAAGGCGAGGGCGGTGGCTCGTTTATGCTCGCGGCCTAATCTCGGATGTAGCGCGCATTATGCAGTTGTTTGATGCTATTAAAAATGTAGCTATCTGGCACTGATGTGGCTATCCACCGAGTTATCCACAATCCCCGTGCGCAGGCACATTTCAGGAAGCACTTGCCCAAGATGACAAGCCTCTCTCCTTTCTCTCGATCCCCGTTGTCGGTCGCTGTGTCGGCAGCCCTGTTGCTGGCCGTGGGCGGCTGCACGTCGGTGGGCGGTGGCGGCAGCGCCTCGGCCCCGGTCGCCAAGCCCACCACCATCACCGACGGCGTGCCCGCTATCGACCCGGTGATTGCCGTTGCCGCGCAAAAGCTGGTGGCGGACAAAAAGCTGCTCGCCATCATGGCCGAGTTGAACACGCCTGCCAGCGAAAAGGCGCGCTTTAACCAGCACATGGAGCTGGTGCGCATTGCCTCGCCATCGCGCTACGAACATCGCATGGCGGCCGAAGTGCACCGACGTTTTGTCAGCGACTGGGGTTTTGCCGCCAGCGATGTGCAAACCCGTGCCGATGGCCATCTGCCAGGCTCGGACGTGCAAATTGTCGATGGCTTGCCGGTCTACAACGCCTGTGTCGCCATCAAAGGCAGCTATAGCAGCAGCAAGGGCGCGCAGTCGTACAAGGGCCAGTACCCCAAGGTGCTGATCGAATCGCACATCGACGTGGTCAACCCCGAGGTGCTGCCGCCTGCCAGCAACCCCTACCTGCCGATCCGTCTGCAACCCATGAGCGAGCCGGTGGTCAAAACCCCGGCGCAACTGGCCGCCATTAACACGACTCTGGCTTTTGACGCCAACGGCCGCATTGTGGAAGACGCCAACTACGCGCGCGCCTTCCAGTCCTTTGCGACCGAGGATGCGGCCAAGGCGGGCAATGCCGTGCGCATGTATGTGCCGGGCTACACCGATGCGATGAGCAATACGTCGGCGGTGTTCACCATCGCGCACATGTTCAAAAAGTACGGCATCCAGCCGGTGTACGACGTGTGGCTGTGCGGCACGGCGGGTGAAGAGGGCAAGGGCAACCTCGCCGGCATGAAGCAGATCTACGGCTTTGACCAGGACAAGGGCACGGGCTCGAACCCGCTCAACATCGTGGCCAACTTTGGCTCGGAAGGCGGCGGTGCCGTCAACTTTACCGGCAGCTACCGGTTCGAGATGAAGTTCAAAACACCCGCGCAGCCCTCGGCCAAGGGGCCCAGCGCTGCCGAAGCCATGGCCGCCACCATCGCCAAGATTGCCGAGGTGAAAACACCGTCGGAGCAGCGCAAGGACGCGCTCAAAACCACCTACACCGTGGGCCAGGCCAGCTGCGAAGCGCCGGCAGCGGGCAGCGCCGTGGCGCCCAGCTGCACCTTGCTGGTGGACATGCGCTCAGAGCGCACCGATACCCTGAACGAAATCCGCGCCAGCATCGAGCCCACCTTCAAGGCCGGGCTGATGGCGGAAAACGCCCGCTATGGCAAGGCCGAAGGTGCGCCCGACGCCGTGACCATGGAGCAAGTCTGGTACGGCCTGCGCCCGGCCTTTGTGAACGGTAACACCGCCAATGTGGCACTGCAGGCGGGCTGGCAATCGGCGCAATCGGTGGATGTGGACAAGGTGGCCAAGGTGCGCGCGGGCTCCAGCAGCCTGAACGACAACGTGCCCGCCAACACCGGCGTGCCCAGCTATAACTGGACATTGGAATCCACCGTGGTGGGTGGCGGCGCCCATGCTTTCTGGGAATGGGGCACACGCGGCGATCCCAAGCGCGAAGCCTTGCGCATGCAGCGCGCGATGACGGCGGTGCTGATCGCTTCGGGCTACCACCTGGCCGACGGCACGGTGCTGCCCCCGGCCGTCGGCCCCATCGGCGTGCGCACGCGTGAAGTGCAATAAGCCCCACAGGAGAGAACCATGAAAAAACTGATTTCCCACACCCTGCTGGCGGCCCTGGCGTGCACGGCGGGCCTGGCCCAGGCGCAAACCATCGTGGCCGATTTCCAGGGCCCCGGCGGCCATAGCAGCAGCAACTATGGCCGCACCAGCGCCTTGCATGCGGCAGCGCGCACGGCGGTCGAGCTGCAAAAAGCGGGATTGCCAGCAGGCAGCTATACCGTGTCGTCCCTCAGTGGCGGTAACTCGGTCAACTCGATTGCGTCTGATGGCAAGCTGGTGGTGCAACTCAACGCAGCATCGGGCATCAGCGCCAGCGATTTGCTCGCCAAAGTGACCGCCGCCGCCAAGACCGGCGCCGAGGCAGAAAACGCTTTCCGCAACGTCAAGCCAGGCGATCTGACGGCGGGTGCGCCGGCGGACATCCGCTACACGGTCAAGCAGCAATAAACAGCCCGCTGCAAATACAAACGGAGAGCCTGGGCTCTCCGTTTTTCATAGCAGCTGCGCGCGCATTTGTGGGGCACCAGCGGCTGTGTAGGCTTGGGTATTGGCGGCGATCAGCCAGTGCCATGGCGTTGACCACCATCACGCTGAGATTGCCACGGCGAATGCCGTAGCGCCGGCAGCTGTAGCCGAGCGTTGATCCCAAGCACGGCCGCCACCGGCCATCAAAACAGCGACAGCGCGACGTCGCCTTGCGCGTGTTTAACGGCTCACCATGCGCTGAATGCCCAGCAGCACGAGCGCGCCGCCGGCCACGCCATTCACGCTGCGTTCAATACGCAGATAGCCGCGGCGCATGGCAGCGTTGCCGAACACCAGCGTAATGCCCAGGTGCCAGCCCAGCGACATGCTGGTCACCAGCACTACTGTGGCCACGTAAAACCACAGCGGGGCCTGGGCCGGGAAGAGGGCGGCAAAAGCGCTGGTCCAAAAAGCCGCGCCTTTGGGGTTGGTCATGCCCGTGAGCAAGCCGGTGCGGTAAGCGCTGCTGGTAGACAGGTGCTGTGCGGGCGGCGCATTGGGCTCGGTGCCGCCGGTGGCTGCAGCTGGCTGGAAAGCCGAGCGCAGCAGATGCGCCCCGTACCACACCAGATAAGCGGCGCCCAACACGCGCAGCGTGGTAGAGAGCCAAGGGTGTTGTGCCAACAAAGTGGACAGGCCGGCCAGCGCCAACACCACCCAGAAAACCGAACCCGTTGTCAGCCCGTAGACCACGGCACGCGCCTCTTGCTTGCGGTCTTGCAGCGCCATTTGGCTGAGGATGAAAAAGTTCGGGCCGGGGCTGGCGAGGATGGCCAGATAGATGCCGGCGATGGTGAGCAGCGAAAGCGCGTAAGACATGGTGGTGCGGTCAGCGGCTGGGCGGGGCGCAGCCATGCCTGGCATTGTGGCAGTTGCTGCGCCTGGGTTGATGCTGCTTTTGCGTTGCTCTGATGACGGAGCCGCTTTTGCAGCCCTTGCGGTTGTTGCAATTGGAAATGGTTGCTGCTGGTTAGCTGTGCCTAGGTTTCACCCTAATTTGACAAATCGGTGACAGTTCCTGACTTGCGTCAAGCAGAAGATGCGTCGCGCCCGTGTGAATTTTTATAAATATATTGTGAAAATTAATAAACATGCATGACCCCATGCATGTCGCGAGAGTCCACCACGCGGGGCTGGCGGGGACGAGCAACCGTGCACACGCACTTCCAAAGGAGTAGACCAGAGCATGACGCGTCAAACAACTTTCAGCCGATCACCGCTTTTTTATGCCATGTCAGCCGCTTTGCTGCTGAGCGCCTGTGGCGGCGGATCGGGCAGCGACGACAACACCCCGGCAGCACAGCTGCCCCAGCCGACCAAGATTGTCGATGGCGTGCCCGCCATTGATCCGGCCATCGCAGCGGCTTCGGCCAAGCTGGTGACGGACAAGAACATCCTCGCCATCACCGCCGAGCTCAACACGCCAGCCAGCGAGAAAGCGCGTTTTGACCAGCACATGGAGCTGGTGCGCATTGCATCGCCCTCGCGCTTCGAGCACCGCATGGTGGCCGAGGTGCACCGCCGCATGGCCCAGGAGTGGGGCTTCTCGGCCAGCGAGATCAAGACCCGGGCCGACGGCAATATCGCCGGCACCGATGTGCAGGTGGTCGACGGCTCGGCCGTGTACAACGCCTGTGTCGAAATCAAGGGCAGCTACTCCAGCAGCAAGGGCGCGCAGTCGTACAAGGGCCAATACCCCAAGGTGCTGATCGAGTCGCACCTCGACGTGGTCAACCCCGAGGTGTTGCCGCCTGCAAGCAGCCCGTACCTGCCGATCAAGCTGCAGCCCATGACCGAAGCCGTGGTGACCACGCCGGACGAGCTGGCAGCCATCAGCAGCGAGCTGGCTTTCAACAGCTCGGGCCGCATTGTTGAAGACGCCAACTACGCCCTGGCGCGCAAGTGGTTCAGCAACGAAGCCGCAGCCAAAGCGGGCGGCGCGGTGCGCATGTATGTGCCTGGCTATTCGGACGCGATGGGCAACACCTCGGCCGTGTTCACCCTGGCGCAGATGATGAAAAAGCACAAGATCAAGCCGGTGTACGACGTGTGGCTGTGCGGCACGGCGGGCGAAGAAGGCAAGGGCAACCTGGCCGGCATGAAGCAGCTCTATGGCTTTGACCAGGATCTGGGCACTGGCTCCAACCCGCTGAACATCGTGGCCAACTTCGGCTCCGAAGGCGGTGGCGCGATCAACTTCACTGGCAGCTACCGTTTCGAGATGAAGTTCAAGGCTCCAGCCACGCCAGGCGACGGCTCGCCCAGCGCTGTGGAAGCCATGGCGGCCACCATCGCCAAGATTGCCGATGTGAAGACGCCTTCCGAGCTGCGCAGCGACGCGCTCAAAACCACTTACACCGTGGGCCAAGCCAGCTGCGAAGCCCCGGCCGCTGGCAGCGATGTGATCCCCAGCTGCACCTTGCTGGTGGACATGCGCTCGGAACGTACCGACACCTTGAACGAGGTGCGTGCCAGCATCGAGCCCACCTTCAAGGCTGGCATGACAGCAGAAAACAGCCGCATGGGCAAGACCGATGGCGCGCAAGATGCTGTCTCGATCGAGCAAATCTGGTACGGCCTGCGCCCCGCTTTTGTCAACGGCGACACGGCCAATATCGCGCTGCAAGCGGGCTGGCAATCGGCGCTGTCGGTGGATGTGGACAAGGCCAGCAAGGTGCCTAGCGGATCGAGCAGCCTGAACGACAACGTGCCCGCCAACACCGGCGTGCCTACCTACAACTGGTCGCTGGCATCGAACGCAGCGGGCGGCGGCGGCCATGCTTTCTGGGAATGGGGCACCAAGGGTGATCCGGCCAAGGAAGTGCAGCGCATTCAGCGTGCGCTGACGGCGGTGCTGATTGCCTCGGGCTACAACATGGCCGATGGCAGCGTGATCGAGCCGGCGCTGGCACCTATCGGTGTGCGTACGCGTGAAGTGAAGTAAGCAGGAACAGGAGCGAAACCATGAAAAAAATCATTTCCAGCCTGTTGTTGGCTACTTTGGCGGCCGGCGCAAGCCTGGCCCAGGCACAAGGCGCGGCCACCACCATCGTGGCCGAATTCCAAGGCCCGGGCGGCCACAGCAGCAGCAACTACGGCCGTACCAGCGCCTTGCATGCCGCAGCCCGCGCGATGATGGAGCTGCAAAAATCGGGCTTGCCGGCGGGCAGCTATTCGGTCTCGGAGTTGACCGGCGGCAACTCGGTCAACTCGATCGCCTCCGATGGCAAGTTTGTTGTCAAACTCAACCCGGCTTCGGGCGTGAGCGCGGCCGATCTGCTGGCCAAGGTGACGGCGGCTTCCAAAACCGGCGCCGAGACGGAAAACGCTTTCCGCAAGGTCAAACCCGGTGATCTGACCGCTGGCGCGCCGGCTGATATCCGCTACAGCGTCAAACAGCAGTAAAGCCGTACCGGGCAGCAAAAAGCTGCTCTAAAACGCAAATGGGGAGCCTTGGGCTCCCCATTTTTATGGGCTGCGGCGGCTTGCGCCGTGCAGCCTCAGATCGGCAACAAACGCTTATGGTTTGCGCTGCGCCAGCAGCTTGCCTTCGGCGGCCATGGCGCGCAAATGGCGCTCTACGCGCAGGAAGACGACGATCATCATCATGAGCACAAAGCTCCAGAGCAGGATGGTGAAGACCAGCAGATTGCTCGGCTCCAGCAGGCGCTCCAGCCAGCCGTGGCGCGGCTTCTCGCTGGGCTCGCTGGCGCTGGCTTTGTTGCTGAACGACATGCCGTAGTTCAGCGTGAGGTTGCTCACCACCATCGAAGCGGTCTGTTTGTCGATCCCGGCTTGCACTTGCGGATCGGCCAGCAAAGTCTTCAGCGCTGCGGGCGCGCCCAGCACAAAAGCGCGGCCGGCGTCATAGCCGTAGCTGCTGATGGTGTTGCGCGCCTGGTTCAGCAAAGCCTCGCCAATGCTGGTGGGCTGGGGCTGGTAATCGCTTTCCGATTCTTCGGTGGCATCGGTCGCTGCTGCGGCAACGGCGGCTGCAGCGCTATAGCTGGCGCTCTGGCTGGCTTGCAGGGCTTTGATGATCTCGGGCAGCGGCTTGGCGGGCGCCAGGCCAGCTTCGCCGTTCTCTTGCTCCAGTTTTTTACGGGCTTCCGGGTTGCGCTCAATAGCGGTGCGCAGCAGCGTATCGACCTCAGCAAACGCGGCTACCACGGCGCTGTCGGCGGCCAGCTTGCCGTCGTTCAAGGCCTGGTCGGCATCGCCGTAACCAAAATCGGAATAGGTGATCTTTTTCAGCTCTTCATCGCTGACCTTGACGGCCGACCAATCGCGCTGCTTGTTGGCCTCGGCCTGCTCCGTCTCGCTCTTGGCCGGGCGCAGCGTCTCCACGCCCCACAGCACAAAGGTGAACAGCGTGAACAGCACCAGCAGCACCATCACCAGGCGCATCAGGTAGAGCAAAGCACTTTCAATCTTTCCCAGCATCATCCCCCCTCGGGTTGGTACAAAACCCGCGAGTGTGCCATGCGGCCATGGCGCTGGTGTGCCAACGTGTAGCGGCTGTGGTTACTGGTTGTTGCGCTGGCAGAAAACTGTTAGTGGCGGCTGCGCGTGCACCACCAGCAGATCAGCGAGCCGGCAGTGACCAGGGCCACGCCCTGCCAAAAGCTCCAGCCCGGCTGCACTTGCAGCCAGACGGTGCCCACCAGGGCCGAAAGCACGGGCGTGAAGTACGAGCCCACTGCCATCACCGTGAGATTGCCGCGGCGAATGCCGTAATCCCAGCAGCTGTAGCCCAGCGCGGTGAGGCCGCCCAGCATGGCCAATTGCACCACGGCGGGCAGCGACCACTGCAGTGCGCCTTCGCTGCTCAATCCATATTTGGCCCAGAGCACCGCTGCGACCAGCCACAAAAATAGGGACAGCGCGTTGGCGCCTTGCGCGTAGCGCTTGGAGATGACTGAGTAGCAAGGCCACAACCAGGCTGCGGCAAACGCCAGGCCGTAAGCCAGCGGGTTGCTTTGCACATTGGCCCAGACGCTTTGCACCGACAGCGCACCGTCGCCTTTTAGCACCAGCACAATGCCGGCCATAGCCAGCAACACGCCGGGCACCAGGCCGGCATGAAAGCGCTGCAAGCCAAACACGGTGGCCAGCACAATCGTCAGGCTGGGCCAGAGGTAGTTGATCATGCCCAGCTCCAGCGTCTGGCTGCGGTTGCTGGCAAAGCCGAGCGACAGCGACAGCGCAATCTCGTAGAGCACAAACACCAGGCCGCAACCCCACAGATAGGCCGGGTGCATGCGTGCCAACTGCGCGCGCTTGGGCAGGCCAAAACGCAGCGTTACCAGCAACGCGCTGAGCGTGAAAACGCAGGCCGCGCCGCCGATGGGGCCCAGATGCTCGGCCACGCTGCGGAACAATCCGACCGAGGTAGACCAGCACAAAACCGCAGACAGACCGATGGCGGTGGCGCGGGGAGAAACAGCGTCAGGGGCAAGAGAGGCGGAAGGGGCGGAAGACATGGCAGCAACAGGGCACAGACGGGCCCGCAGCAAATCCAGGCCCAGCGGCGATTGTGGCTGAAGCGGGAGCCCTTGAAGCGGCTGTGGTGGGAAAAAATGCTCCGCTCTGCCTGAGGCCGGAGGAACGGGCACTGCGCTTGCGGCTGGCGCCGCTGCGGCTCATTCATGGCCCATAACAAAGGCCCCGGTGGCCGGGGCATGGCAAGGTGGGCAGAGCGTGCGGGCGTTTCAGCGCGTGATCTGGCTGCCAAAAACAATGGCCGCCACCAGGGTGATCGCCACCACCAGCACGGCAAAAATAATCAGGCCGCGCTGCTCTTGCTCGGTTTGGCGGGCCTCTTCGGCATCAGTGGGAACATGGTTGGGGCGGGTGTAATCCATTGCTGCAGCTCTCCATCGGGAATCCGAAAACTATACGAGAGAGTGCGCGTCTTGGTGGCACGCCTGGTGCCCCTTGGCCTAGGGGTTTGCACCTGTAGGACCGCCCGCAAGCGCAGGCCGCCGTCTCCAAGCGGAGAATGCGCTAAGCTCGTGCAACGCAAGGCGCCATGCCCAGCCACGGCGCTAAAAAATCAAAGGGGATCGGGTTGAGCAACTCAAGGCTTCAGTGTTTTCTGTATCACAGCCTGTTGGCCGAGGGGCAGGGCGCGGACTGCGTCGCCGCCATCGTCAAAGCGGCGCGGCAGTTCAATGCAGAGCATGCGCTCACGGGGCTGCTGGTGTTCGATGGCTGGCGCTTTGGCCAGTATTTGGAAGGGCCGGTGCCGGCCCTCCAAGGCCTGATCCAACGGCTCAGCCGCGACAGCCGCCACACCGCATTCACGCCCGTGCTCCAGGCTGAGCTGGAGGGCGCTCGCCGCTACCCGACCTGGTCCATGGCGTATGCGTATGTCGATGAGGGCGACCCGCTGGCTGCGCTGGCCAAGCTGGAGGGCGTAAGCGCATTGCAGTACTGGCAAGCCCTGGACCGCGCCCTGGACAAAGCCTGAAAAAACGCCGCTCTAGTAACCGCGTTGGCGATCCAAGGCATTGGCCAGCGGTTCGCCCGCTTGCCATTGCGCCATGCTTCGCACCACCTGCTGCGCTTTGGCACGGCGGCTGGCGCTGGCGGCGATGTGCGGCGTGAGCAGAATGCGCGGGTGCTGCCACAGCGGCGAATCGGCGGGCAAAGGCTCGGGCTCGGCCACATCCAGCAAGGCGCTGTCGAGCTGACCGCTGCCCAGCGCAGCCAGCAAATCAGCCGTGTTCAGCTGGGTGCCGCGCCCGGCATTGATCAACTGCGCACCGCGTGGCAATTGCGCAAACAGTTGCTGGTTCAAAATGCCGCGCGTGGCATCAGTGTCTGGCAACAAGCAGATCAGCACCTGGCTGTGCTGCAAAAAGGCGGGCAGCTCATCCGCACCACAAAAGCTCTGCACGCCTTCCATCTGCTTGCGCGTTTGCGACCAGCCTTGCACCTGGTAACCCAAAGCCCGCAATTGCCGCGCCACGGCAGCGCCCAATGTGCCCAGGCCCAGAATGCCGACCGTGGTGCTGGTGGCGATGCTGGGCGGATTGAACTCGATCCACTCGCGGCGCTGCTGTTGCGCCAGAACGCGCGGCAGGTTTTTCTGCAGCATCAGCGTAGCCATCAAACAGAACTCGGCCATGCGCTGCTGCGACTCTGCCGTCACCATGCGCACCACCGGCAAATGCGCGGGCAGCAGCGGGTCCGCCAAGATATGGTCCACACCTGCTGCCGAGCTGAACACCGCCTTGAGCTGCGGAAACGTCGCCAGCACACCCGCATCGGGCTCCCAGACCAGCGCAAAGTCGATCAAGCTGCGATCAGCCGGCGGCTCACTCCAATCGTGCACCACCACCTGCGGCGCAAACTCGGCAAAGTAGCCACGCCACTCCGGCATGGCGGCTGCGCCGCCGCTTTTGACGATGAGGTGAAGCGGCGCGGTGGAGGTGGCAGAGGCGGCAGAGGTCATGGCCGCAAAGTGTAAGCGCCGGGTGTGGCGCTTTGCCCATTCCACAGCAGCAGCCAATGGTTGGCCGTCGCTCTTGCTACTTTACCCCCTGGCCCAGCAATTGCCCGTTCACGGTCTGGCCGTAGAGCGAGAATTCGCTGTCGTGGAACTGCTTGCGCGTGTCGGCCACGTTGCCGGTGAAGCGCGGGTCTTGCGGGCGTTCGTGGCTGTTGATGAAGGTGGCCACGTCCCAGGCTTCCTGGTCGCTCAGGCTGTTGCCCAGGCCCAGCGGCATATTGGCTTTGATAAAGCCGGTGGCCTTGTCCACCTCGTGCATGCCGGCGCCCCAGTTGTACGACTGTTTGCCCCACAGCTGCGGGAAAACCTGCACATCGCCGCTGCGCTGGCCCTGGCCGTCTGCGCCGTGGCAGAGCGCGCATTTGGCGGCATAAACGGTTTCGCCGCGAGCGTAATCGGGCGCTTGCGCGGGCTTGGCGACCTTGGGGTAGCTGGCGCCGGGCAGCTTTTCGCCGACGGGCGCGCCCTTGGACATCCAGTACGCATAAGCCTCCAGCGCGACCAGCACTTCGTGGCCATCGGGTGGGGCTTTGCCGTTCATGCTGTACATGAAGCAGCCGCGCAGGCGCTCAGAGAAAGTGTCCACGCTCTTGGTTTTGGCGCGGTAGGCGGGGTATTGCGTGTATGCGCCCCACAGTGGCGCAGAGTTGGCCAGGCGCCCCGCATCCAGGTGGCAGTTGACGCAGTTGAGCGTGTTGCCGACAAAGCCTTTGGCGTTGGCGCCGGTGTGCAAAAAGATTTGCTCGCCCTTGCGGATCATGTCGCCCATGGGGCCTTCGGGAATCTGGTCTGCAGCAGGCGGCGCAAATGCGTGGCTGGCAGGCGCAGACACCGCAGCGGCTGCAGTTGCAGTTGCTGCTGGCGCTGCCTGCGTGCTGGCGGCGCTTGCGGTGCTGGGCGCGGGTGCAGCGTTGGTGCTGGCCGCTTGGGCTGGCGCAGCGGCAGTGCTCGCCGTTGGTGCAGTGGTTGGCGCTGCCGTAGCGCGTGCCGGTTCTTTCGCCTGCATGCTGCGGCTGACGCGCAAGCCGTAGTAGACGGACACGACCAAAACGGTGAGCACAATCAAAGCCGCGAACAGTTTGAGGTAGAGGTATTCGCTTTGGACCTGTTCGGCTTGCTCTGCGCTGGTGGGCTGGTGGTTGGGGCGTTGGTAATCCATGCTGGCCTCCGCTTTACTGGGCCGCGCCGCCGTTGAGCGTGGCGTAGTACTGGGCGATGGCGGCGACGTCATCGTTGCTGAGCTTTTTGGCGATGCTGCCCATCAGGCCGAGCGGGCCGGCACCGCGCTGGCCTTGCTTCCAGGCGTCGATCTGTTGCTGCATATAGCCAGCATTGAGCTTGGCAATGGCGGGGAACTGTTCGCCCACACCGGCGCCGCCCGGCCCGTGGCAGCTGGCGCAGGCCGGAATGCCATCGGCCTGGCGGCCGCGCAGCACCAGCCAGGCGCCTTTGTCTTTGCCGTCTGGCGCAGCCGCTGCTGCTGTGCGTATGCCCGATGGCAGGCTGGCAAAGTAGGCGGCAACGTCGGCGCGTTGCTGGGCGTTCAAACCTTTGGCGATGGGTGCCATGATGGCGTTGTTACGTGAGCCATCGGCAAAGGCTTCGAGCTGGCTGCGCAAATAGCCACTCGCTTGGCCGGCCAGCGGCGGGAAGGCGGCCATGCCTTCGCCCTTGGCGCCGTGGCAGCTGGCGCAAGCGGCCACGGCCGGTGGCAGGCCGTTCTGGGCAATATTTGCGCCATTTTTGGCATCGGCATTCTGTGTTTGCGCCAAGGCGCTGGCGCTGAAGCAGCAGGCTGCCAGCAGTGCCGCAGCATGGGCAGCAAGCTGCCAAGGCGCAGCAGGGGTAGATGGTCTCGTCATCGTGCTTATAGGTGGTTTATGCAGACCATGCTAGCCACACAGCGGCACAGACGGTGTCGGCTAACACCGCCTATTGCCAGCTGGCAGGGCGCAAAAAAGCCGCTGTCTCCAGCGGCTTTTTCTCAGCTGTCGTACCCAGATGGGCAGCGTGCAGCGCAATGCTTTACAGGCCCAGCATCAGCTTGAGGTTTTGTACGGCTGCGCCGCTGGCGCCCTTGCCCAGGTTGTCCAGGCGGGCGATCACCACGGCCTGGCGCAGCTGCTCGTTGCCGAACACGCGGATTTCCAGGTTGTTGGTGTTGGCCAGGGTGTCGGCGGCCAGCTTGTTGTCGTCGGTGGGCGGCAGCACTTTCACCCACTGCTCGGCCTGGTTGGTTTTGGCGTAGTGCGCGGCCAGGGCGTCGTGCAGGTCGCTCATCAGCGGCTTGCTGGGCAGCTCGTCCAGATGCAGCGGCAATTGCACCAGCATGCCCTGGGCAAAGTTGCTGACAGCGGGGATGAAGACGGGGCGGCGCGTCAGGCCGGTGTACTTCAAGATTTCGGGAATATGCTTGTGCGACATGCCCAGCGCATAGGCTTCGTAAGGCGCGGCGGTGCCGGCTTCGTAAGCCTCGATCATGGTGCGGCCGCCGCCGGTATAGCCCGATACCGAGGGCAGCGCCAGCGCGGCGTCGTGTGGGATCAGGCCGGCATCCACCAGCGGGCGCAGCATGGCAATGGCACCAGTGGCGTAGCAGCCAGGGTTGGAGACGCGCTTGGCCGCTTGCACGGCAGCCTTTTGGCCGGCGTTCAGCTCAGGGAAGCCGTACACCCAGGCGTCGTTCACACGGTGCGCGGTAGAGGCGTCGATGATCTTGATGGTGCGGCCGGTCTCTTGCTCAATGGCATCGACGAGAGCGGCGGTTTCTTTGGCTGCATCGTCATGCAGGCACAGGATGACCAGATCCACACCCGCAATCAGCGTGCGCTTGGCGGCCGGGTCTTTGCGCAGCTCGGGCGCAATGCTTACCAACTCTACGCCGGGCATGCCCACCAGGCGTTCGCGAATCTGCAAGCCTGTGGTGCCTGCTTCGCCGTCGATAAACACTTTTGCCATTGCCATCACTCCTGGGTTGCGGCGGCGCAGCCTTGCGGGCGGCCGCTGTTTATTGGGGAAAGCGCTTATTGTGAGGCAAAGCTGCCTGCTGTGTGCAAGCGTTTGGCAAATTTGCTGCAGTGGCCTACAGCGCGGCCAGCTGGCCAGCGGCTGTGTCTAGCCGAAAAAGGCTGGTGCGTAGGCGCTGCGGGCGAAAATCCTGCAAGCCTGGGGTATTTAGCCGGGCGCTGTTTGGCTTGCTTTCCTTAGTTGCCAACAAAGGCATGCTTTGGCTATTTGGAACAGGCCGATCTTGCCCTGTGTTGAATAGTTCGCTATAAAAGTAATAGCTATAAGCATTTTCACCTAAGGTAAATCCTGGGGGCCAACTCAAGCTCCGGGCTGGAATGTCAGGTTTGGCGCAGTGCAGCATGTTAAATTTGCAGGTTGCCAGGCCTCCTAGCCTTGTTTGCGCGTTCTTTGTTCTGCGTGCATGGCCGCCGGGTTTTTTCCCTTTTGTTTTACTCCGAGAGACATCATGAAAATTCATGAATACCAAGGCAAGGAAATCTTGCGACAGTTCGGTGTGCCCGTTCCGCGCGGCATTCCAGCCTTCACCGTGCAAGAAGCGGTGGAAGCAGCACAGAAGCTGGGTGGCCCGGTTTGGGTCGTCAAGGCACAGATCCACGCTGGTGGCCGCGGCAAGGGCGGCGGCGTGAAGGTTGCCAAGACCATCGACGACGTAAAGGCACGCGCAACCGACATCCTCGGCATGCAACTGGTCACGCACCAGACCGGCCCCGAAGGCCAGAAGGTTCGTCGCCTCTACATCGAAGACGGCGCCGATATCAAGAACGAACTGTATGTGTCGCTGGTGACGGACCGCGCCACGCAAAAGGTGGCCCTGATCGCTTCGAGCGAAGGCGGCATGGACATCGAGGAAGTGGCTCACTCCACCCCCGAGAAGATCATCACCGAGATGATCGACCCGCTGACCGGCATCACCGAAGCGCAATCGCGCAAGGTGGCCGCTGCCATCGGTCTGGAAGGCAAGTCCATCGACCAAGCCGTGGACATCTTCGCCAAGATCTACAAGTGCTACATGGACACCGACGCGTCGCTGGTGGAAATCAACCCGCTGAACTGCGACTCCAACGGCAACCTGATGGCCCTGGACGCCAAGTTCAACTTTGACTCCAACGCGCTGTTCCGCCACCCAGAAATCGTGGCTTACCGCGATCTGGACGAAGAAGATCCCGCTGAAATCGAAGCTTCCAAGTTCGACCTGGCCTACATCAGCCTGGACGGCAACATCGGCTGCCTGGTGAACGGCGCCGGTCTGGCCATGGCCACCATGGACACCATCAAGCTGTTCGGCGGCGAGCCAGCCAACTTCCTGGACGTGGGCGGCGGCGCTACCCCCGAGAAGGTCACCGAAGCCTTCAAGATCATGCTCAAGAACCCCAAGGTCAAGGGCATTCTGGTCAACATCTTCGGCGGCATCATGAAGTGCGACACCATCGCCACCGGCGTGATCACCGCTTGCAAGGCCGTGAACCTGCAAGTGCCACTGGTCGTGCGCATGAAGGGCACCAACGAAGAGCTGGGCAAGAAGATGCTGGCCGAATCCGGTCTGCCCATCATCAGCGCCGACACGATGGCCGAAGCCGCCACCAAGATCGTTGCCGCAGTGAAGTAAGCCCTGGAGAACACCAACATGTCTATCTATATCAATAAAGACACTCGCGTCATCACCCAAGGCATCACGGGCAAGACCGGCCAGTTCCACACCGAAAAGTGCCAGGAATATGCGAACGGCAAGAACTGCTTCGTCGCCGGCGTGAACCCCAAGAAGGCTGGCGAAAAGATTTTCGACATCCCAATCTTCGGTTCGGTCAAGGACGCAGCCAAGGAAACCGGTGCTACCGTTTCCGTGATCTACGTGCCACCAGCAGGCGCAGCCGCTGCCATCTGGGAAGCTGTGGAAGCCGATCTGGATCTGGCGATCTGCATCACCGAAGGCATCCCAGTGCGCGACATGCTCGAAGTGCGCAACAAAATGCGCGCCAAGGAAGCCGCTGGCGGCAAGAAGACCCTGCTGCTGGGCCCCAACTGCCCCGGTCTGATCACGCCTGACGAAATCAAGATCGGCATCATGCCCGGCCACATCCACAAGAAGGGTCGTATCGGCGTGGTTTCCCGCTCCGGCACGCTGACCTACGAAGCCGTGGCTCAGCTGACCGAACTGGGCATTGGCCAGTCGTCCGCCGTCGGTATCGGTGGTGACCCGATCAACGGTCTGAAGCACATCGACGTGATGCAGGCTTTCAACGATGATCCAGACACCGACGCCGTCATCATGATCGGCGAAATCGGCGGTCCGGACGAAGCGGAAGCTGCTCGCTGGTGCAAGGCCAACATGAAGAAGCCCGTCGTCGGCTTCATCGCTGGCGTCACTGCCCCTCCCGGCAAGCGCATGGGCCACGCAGGTGCTCTGATCTCCGGTGGCGCTGACACGGCAGACGCCAAGCTGGCTGTGATGGAAGAGTGCGGCTTCACCATCACCCGCAACCCCTCCGAAATGGGCAAGCTGCTGAAAGCTTTGCTGAAGTAAGCAAAATTACGCATGACAGTGGGGCTTGGCCCCCGCTAAACTGCTAATTCCAACTATAAAAAGACGCCAGATCTTGCTGATCTGGCGTCTTTGCATTCATAACAACGGAGCAAAGCATGGAGTACATCAATCATCCCGACTTCTGGATCGGGCTGGTCAAGATCATCTGGATCAACATCATCCTCTCGGGCGACAACGCGGTCGTCATCGCCCTGGCCGCACGCTCGCTGCCGCCAGAACAACAGAAAAAAGCCATCATGTTCGGCTCCGGCGCGGCCGTGGTGCTGCGCATTGTGCTGACCGTGGTGGCCGCCAAGCTGCTGGAGCTGTCTTTCCTGCAAATCATCGGCGGCTGCTTGCTGCTGTGGATTGGCCTGCAACTGCTGACCAGCCACGAAGACGAAGAAGGCGAATCCAAGGGCACCGGCTCCATGATGACCGCCATCCGCACCATCCTGATCGCCGATCTGGTGATGAGCCTGGACAACGTGATTGCCGTGGCCGCTGCCGCTGGCGGCAACATGCTGCTGCTGATTCTGGGCCTGGCCATCTCGATCCCGCTGGTCATCTTCGGCTCTACGCTGATGATCAAGCTGATGGAGCGCTTCCCCATCATCGTTATTCTGGGCGCGGGCCTGATCGGCTGGGTCGGTGGCGAAACCATCATGAACGACAAGCTGCTGCACAACTTTGTGGCCGCCAACCCGGCGCTGCACTATGTGGCTGCCGCCGCTGGCGCTGCTTTGGTGGTGGGCGTGGGTCTGTGGGTACAAAAACGCAACGCGGCAAAAACAGCCAATGCAGCCTAGTTATTGGCTGGATTTATCAAAAACGCCGGGCTTGCAGCCGGTAGAAAAAAGCGCCTTCGGGCGCTTTTTTTTGTTGCTGAAACAACGGGCTGGCAACAAAACAGTGCTGCTTGTCGTCTGGCGATGACAGCGGAACGCTGTTTGCAATCATGTCGCTGGCGTATCGCCAGCAAGCTTCGTATATTGAATGCAGGTCTGCTGGGCAGGGAGGCTAAGCGCAAGTCTTTGTTAACAAAACTATTGATGGGCAGGTCTCCATTGGTGCAAACGTATAATCGCAGCGAGGTCAATAACTATGCCGCGCTTAATAGCTTCTCTTAATGGAATGGTGGTTCAGGACTATGTACTCAAAGAGTCCAGGACCACGCTCGGCCGTCGCTCCACCAACGATATCGTATTGAGCGATATGGCGGTCAGCGGCGAGCACGCCGCATTCACCTACGAGAAGAAGATTGGCATCGTTGTGGTGGAAGACCTGGGCAGCACCAACGGCACCCGCGTCAACGGCATCAAGGTGCGCCGCCAAGTACTGCAAAGTGGTGATCTGCTCGACATCGGCAAATGCCGCATCCGCTTTCTGATGAGCTCCATCGCCCCCGAAGGCGGCTCGCCCAACGGCGGCTTCTACACCGAAGCTCTGTCGGTACCCGTGCCACACATGCTGCCCGAGAACGAATCGCACGAAGAAGGCCCTTCCACCTCGCCTGCCGAATTCCACCCGCACGACGAAGCGCCTTACCAGGCCGGCGCCCATCTGCGCGCCGTCAAAGGGGCGGACGAAGACGTCATTCTGTCCAAAATTGTCACCACCGTCGGCCGCCCCGGCATCGCCGTCGTCGCCTTCACCAAGCGCGGCAAAGGCTACGTCGTCACCAAAGTAGATGGCTCCACCGACGCCAAGCTCAACGGCAAGGCGCTGGACACCACAGAGTCCACCCTTAAAGCCGGCGACAAGATTGAGCTGGCGGGGATGGAGTACGAGTTTTTGAGTTGAGCTTTGCTAACTGGCACCGGAGCATCGTTGTAGCTCATGAAGCAAAGACACCCTCGGGTGTCTTTGTCTTTGTAGGGACAGGCAAGGACAGGTACTTCTGGTAAGTCGTTGAAGATGACAAAAATGGCATATACACCTATCGATGACAATTCTGCGTGTCAATTCATGGAAATTAATAAATTACCGCAGTTTTGTCAGCCTGTATTCAGCCTCTGGCCTATGCCAAAAATTGGCACGCCACTTGCATGCAGTTGGGCAAGCCCAATCGGCTCGATTAGGCTACTTACCTAAACACTGAATCCAAGAGAGGACTCAACATGCTGCATAAGATGCAAAAGGGTTTCACCCTGATCGAACTGATGATCGTGGTGGCTATTATCGGTATTCTGGCTGCTATCGCTCTGCCCCAGTACCGCGATTACACCCAAAAGTCCGCTAATGGCGGCTGCTTGGCTGAAGCCAAGGCCTACATGGGTGCTGCAGTCGCTAACTTGGCAGACAATACGGCAGCGCCTGCTTACAATAAAAGCGCTTGCACTAACGGTGCCGTGCCCACTAAGAACGATTATGATACGGGTGCCAGCGTCATTTTTGAAGCCCAAACGCGTGGCAATGCTAATATTAAGAAAGATACCAAGTGCAATGCTGGAACGGGTGCTTGTAATCTGCGGTAATTGAGCCACCCGGTTTAATTGAAAAAGGCGCCCAATGGGCGCCTTTTGTTTATAAAAAATGGCCTGGCAACATCTACATAAATGCGAATAGAATTTCATCACTTTTGGCGGTTCATGGCTTTGAAGTTCGTCATTTTTTTTCTGACTATTGTCGTGTTTTTTCCAGGGCTGGGTGGTGGATTTATATTTGATGACGCGCCTAATATTGTCGATAACACCGCATTGCATCTTAATAGCTTGAATGTTCAAGAGCTATTGTATGCGGCTTATAGCTTTCAGCCAGGCCATGGCACACGACCCCTGCCAATGTTGAGCTTTGCATTGGATTATTGGCGTGGTGGTATGGATGCAGCAACCTTTAAAATGACCAATTTGGTCATTCATGGATTGACGGCGCTTGCATTGTTGGCATTTTTTCGAAAACTGTTGAACTTATCTCACTGTTCTTCACGCCAAGCGCAGGTGGGGGCCGTGCTTTTGGCATTGGCTTGGGCACTTCATCCTCTCCAAGTATCGTCGGTACTGTATGTTGTGCAACGTATGCAGACAATGGGCACGTTGTTTGTTGTATTGGCATTAATTGTCTACTTGAACGCCCGGCAAGCGCAAATACTGGGACAGCGCAGCCGTCTATACATAGTGTTGACTTTGCTCTTTGCGGTGCTGGCTTTAGCATGCAAAGAAGATTCTGCCTTGTTGCCCGCTTATATGCTTTGCTTGGAGTTGACGGTGCTGCGATTCCAGGCGAAAGAAGCTGCACTGGCTAATTGGTTGAAAAAATCATTTACTGTTTTTGTGGGCGTGGGGTTGATGGTCTTTTTGTTTGTCATTGTTCCCCATTATTGGCATTGGGATGCATACCCAGGTAGATTATTCTCTACGCCAGAGCGTCTGCTTACCCAAGGGCGAGTTCTGCTCTTGTATATTGTACAAATAGTGTTTCCATTGCCGGACTTGATGCCGTTTTACTATGATGGCCTGGAAATATCACATGGTTTCTTTCAGCCATGGACAACGGCCGTCGCCTGGCTGGTGCTGGCTATGCTGTTGGTGACTGCATGGATGCTGCGAGCCACAAGGCCGCTATTCGCACTAGGCATTTTTCTGTTCTTTACAGGCCACTTCATATCTAGCAATGTGGTAAGTTTGGAGTTGGCTTTTGAGCACAGAAATCACTTTGCAATGATCGGCATCCTGTTGGCGGTGTTTGATGTGGCCATGTATATTTGGCGACGCTTTGCCTTAAAACCAAAATGGGCCATCGTGGCTTCAGTGGCCTATCTTTTGACTATTGCGACTGCGACGGTTGCCCGGGCGCATGTATGGGGCGAGCCTTTGCGCTTTGCACAGAAAACAGTGGAAATTGCTCCGAATTCTGCTCGGGCATGGCTTGTTCTGTGCACTAACTATTTTGATCGCAGCAATAGCGATAAGGAAAGCCCTTATCTTGACTTAGCCATCAGCACATGTGAAAAAGGAGCCGATCAGACTCAGGCGCCACCACTTTTTTCCAATGTGGTGATTTTTAAAACAGTGAAGGGAACAGTTACCCAAGACGACTGGAATCAGTTCTTGAAAAGGTTGCAGGCTGCCCCCTTGAGTGCACAGAATTTAAAAGTGGTATGGACCATGCTGAACAATGTGGATCGTCAAATACCGCTGAATGAGGATGGGGTTCTGAAAACTATCGAAATCATTGCCAGCCGCACGCAGTTATATCCGCATCAGTACATTCGCATGGGTGCTTATATCTATAACGAAACACAAGAGCCTGGTAAGGCATACCCGTTTTTTCAGCATGCGGTTGAATTGGCGGCGCCGGGTGATGCAGATGTGCAGAAGATGCTGATGGAGCTTAAAGAGGCTGGTCGTGAGGATTGGGTAGAAAAACTCAACAAAGTACAGGCAAAATGAGGCCATGACTGATTCGAAATTATCCATTGTCCTGCCGGCGAAAAATGAATCTGCAGCCATAGGTGAAACCATACATAGCTTGGTCAATGCATGCCCTATGGCAGAAATCATTGTTGTCAACGACGGCTCGACGGACGATACTGCGGCAGTTGCGGAGGCTGCTGGAGTACGTGTTGTGTACCACCCCTACAGTAAAGGCAACGGTGCTGCCATCAAAACAGGGGCCCGAGCTGCAACAGGCGATGTAATTGTGTTCATGGACGCTGATGGTCAGCACAACCCTGCTGATATTGAGCGCCTGCTGGCAAAGATGAATGAAGGCCACGACATGGTGGTGGGAGCTCGGCAAAAAGGCTCGCAAGCCAGTGTGGGGCGAAGCTTGGCCAACGGCCTGTACAACCGTTTGGCCAGTTGGATGACGGGCCACCGAGTTGAAGATTTGACAAGTGGATTCCGCGCGGTGCGGGCAGAGAAGTTTCGAGAGTTTTTGTACTTGTTGCCCAATGGCTTTTCTTACCCCACTACCAGCACCATGGCCTTTTTTCGTGCTGGTTATTCGGTAGCCTATGTGCCAATACATGCGGCCAAGCGCATTGGTAAAAGCCATATTAATCTTGTCCGTGATGGGGCGCGATTTTTACTCATCATCTTTAAGATCGGCACATTGTTTTCACCTTTGAAAATATTTGCACCAGTGGCATGTGCCATGTTTGCAGTGGCGACGAGCTGGTATGGTTGGACATGGTGGCATCAGTCTCGTTTTACCAATATGAGTGCCTTGCTTTATACGGGGAGCGTGATGGTATTTTTGATGGGATTGATCTCTGAACAAATCACCGCTTTGATGTACCGGGGGCGTGAGTGAATACCAAAAAAATTGTAAGCCATGCCGATTTGGCGATTCATGGTGTGAGGCCGGCATTTGATCAGCCAATGCATGTGGGGAGGCCTAATATCGGAAACCGTGAAGCATTTTTGGCCTATGTTAATCGGCTTCTAGATAATAAATGGCTTACCAATAATGGTCCATTGGTACAAGAGTTTGAAAAACGGGTTGCTGCTTACTTGGGGGTGAAGCACTGCATTGCCATGTGCAATGGCACAGTCGCATTGGAAATAGCCATTCGGGCACTTGGTTTGACCGGTGAGGTTATCGTGCCATCATGGACCTTTGTGGCAACGGCGCATGCTCTGTATTGGCAAGGCATTACACCGGTATTTGCGGATATTGATCCTGAAACGCACAATCTTGATCCTGCGGCGGTGCGACGCATGATCACACCGCGTACCACAGGCATTATTGGTGTTCACCTGTGGGGCCGTTCTGCTCAGGTCGCTGAGCTGCAGGAGATTGCCAATGAGCATGGTCTAAAGCTGATGTTTGATGCAGCCCATGCATTTGGTAGTAGCTACAAGGGGAGGAGTATTGGGAACTTTGGAGCATGCGAAGTGTTTAGCTTCCATGCCACCAAGGCATTTAATACGATGGAAGGCGGTGCTATCACTACCAATGACGATGAACTTGCTGAGGCCATGCGCTTAATGCGTAATTTCGGGTTCAAGGGCTATGACAACGTCATCCATCCAGGCACGAACGGCAAGATGATCGAGGTGTGCGCAGCGATGGGCTTGGTGAATCTTGACGGGTTCGATGACATCATTGCTGCCAACCAAAGCACCCACGCTGCTTATCGGCAGGCGCTAGCAAATATCCCGGGCATCAAGATGCTGAGCTACGATAATGGTGAGCGCAATAGCCATCACTACGTAGTTGTGGAAGTCGGCGCCGATTGCCCGGTGCGGCGCGATGACATCATTGAGGCGCTGCATGGCGAGAATATTCTGGCGCGCAAATATTTCTGGCCTGGATGCCATCGGATGCAGCCGTACCGAGATCTTTTCCCGCACGCAGGACTTGTGTTGCCGCAGACGGCTGAGGTAGCGGAGCGGGTGATGGTCTTACCAAATGGTTCTCTGTCTGATGATGTCATCAAAACGATCGCGGAAATCATTCGCACCCTCGTGGGAGGCAGCTCGTGGAGGCGCTAAATATTGTGGTGGTCGGTCCAGGGTTGATTGGTAAAGAGCATATTCGGTTGATTCATGAGAACAAAAAATGTCAATTGGTAGCACTTGTCGCGCCTGATCATGTGCCGAACCATGCCATTGCGCGTGCCAACCAAGTACCGCTCTTCTACGATATCAGTGCATGCTTGGCATCATGTAAAGTCGATGGTGTGGTAATCTCGTCACCGAACCAATTTCACGCAGAACAGGCGGCTATTTGTGTTAAAGCAGGAATTCCCGTTCTAGTCGAAAAACCTATTACTGCAACCGTCGAAGAAGGCGAGGCACTGGTGCGTCTTGCTGCGCAGTATGACGCAAGAATACTGATTGGACATCATCGGGCGCATAGTCCGCTACTTGCTAAAGCAAGAGAGATCATCAGTGAGGGGAGACTAGGGCATCTGGTATCAGTGTCCGGGAGTGCACAATTTTACAAGCCCCAAAGTTATTTTCAGGCAGGACTATGGCGTACGCAGCCAGGCGGAGGTCCGATACTGATTAATATGATTCATGAAATTGGTAATCTACGCACACTGTGCGGTGAAATTTGTGCGGTGCATGCATTTGCTTCCTCTAGTATTCGTCGCTACCCAGTGGAAGATACTGTTAGTATCAATTTGATGTTTGAAAATGGAATGCTTGGTAACTTTATATTGTCAGACACTGCCGCATGCGCAAGAAGTTGGGAGCAGACCTCGCGAGAGAACCCTGCGTATCCTACATATAAAGATGAGGATTGCTATGTTGTGTCGGGGACGCTTGGTAGCCTTTCCATTCCTACATTTCGCCTTAAACATTATCGTGATGAAGAGCAGGCATCGTGGTGGGAACCATTTATAGAAGAAGTACTGAACGTGGAGCGCAAAGATCCCCTCTCATGCCAGCTTGCACATTTTGTAGCGGTGATTAATGAGCGCGTAGAACCACTAGTGTCTGCTGCAGATGGCTTGCGTAATTTAAAAATAACAGAAGCTATTTCTCGTTCTGCACAGGAAGGCCGTGTTGTGCATGTTTGAGGAGTAAGTGTGGCTAAGATTTTGCTGGTAGATACAAACTTTTCATCAATTCCTATTCATGAGGCATTGGTGCAGGCGGGTCATGATGTGCATGTGGTGGGTGCCAGTCCTGGCGATGCATTGGCAAAAATTTCCTCAAAATATTTTTGCTTGGATTATTCGAATGTTTTTGCGCTTAGAAATTTTGTGCAAGAGCAAGGTATTGAATACCTGGTTCCAGGGTGTACAGATCGCTCTTATGAATCATGCGTAACGGTAGGTCAAGGCGCAGCTATATGGCTTGGTGATTGTCCACAAGCGCATGATTTCATCAGTAATAAATCCAGCTTTAGGCAGGTGGCAGAGAGATTAGGGCTACCCGTACCAGTTGTTTTTTCAGAGTCAGAAGCTTGTTTGGCAAAAGCTCCGATAATTGTTAAGCCGGTAGACTCGTTTAGCGGTAGGGGAATGACGATATTAGATCGCCCGAATGTAATGGGTGTCGCGGAGGCGATGAGTAAGGCCAAGGAAGCTTCTCCAACCGGGCATTGCTTGATCGAACAATTCGTCGAAGGACAACTCTATAGTCATTCCGCATTTTTTCAAAATGGGAAAGTGGTTGTAGATTTTATTGTTCAGGAAGACTGTACAGTCAATCCATTTGCAGTGGATACCAGCCGCTTGATAAACAGTGGAGTTGAGGATCTTCGTATAGACTTACGCAAGTGCATGGAGGAGCTAGCAAATGAGTTATGCCTTGTTGATGGTTTGCTGCATACGCAATTCATTCATAATGGCCGCCAATTTTGGTTGATTGAATCAACGCGCCGCTGCCCCGGAGATTTATATGCTCAATTGATTGAAATGTCTAGCGGATTTCCTTATGCAGAATTTTATGCGGCTCATTTCTTAGGGAAGATAACCGGGGTGCCTGAGACTAAATGGATCAGGCCGATCATTCGACACACGATTTCTGTGGGGCGAGAACAGAGTTTGATTGGCCTTGGCTTCTCCAGAGCGGTCCATGTGGAATGCTATATACCAATTAAGTCGGTGGGAGATGATCTGGGTGTGGGGGCAAAAGGGAGAGTTGGTCTAATATTTTTTAGAGATACTGAATTTAAAGAATCGGATGATTTGTATCAAGCTATTTTGCGCAAAGATTTATATAAAGTTTTCCCTTCCTTCAATGAAGCTTGCCTGCCGTAATCATAAGCGAGGTTTGAAGAAAAGGATGCTTTCCGACCAGCCCTGCGTGTAGTGGCGGAAGAATATTTCGTAGTCGTTGCCGAGGCTTTGAATTAAAAGATATATTTCGCGCAAATCGGAGGCACGGTGATAAGTTGCCAGTGCTAATTTGGGAGCAGTGTTTTTAATATGCTCACGAGCTCCTTCAATAGCGGGTATCTCCCATCCCTCCAGATCCATTTTGATGAATGTAACGGGTTCATCAATCATTGAATCAAGTGTGTTTACTGCAATTTCTTCATTGCCGTGCTCATTGATGGCGGAGGCTGACCCAATTTCGGAGTTGAAGCGCAGTGTTGCTTTTGAGTTAGATAGCCCAATTTGAAAAAAATGAATATCGCGAACGCTTGACAAATTGATCTTTGCCTTGCGCAGATTTTTTTCGGATGGTTCAAAAAACATGATTTTATTGTAATCAGGATAGCGTTGGGCGAATTCCATTGCGGTGTCCCCATCGAAACCACCTGCATCTACAAAAACTTCATTTTTATATTGCATGAAATTTTCGAAATATTGATCTTTTAGGCGTACCTTGAAATTTCTCATGTGTTCTGGATCTGCGGATAGCCGAAACTTCAGTACATCCAGAAACATATCTTTAGAGACTTGGTCACTTAGTTGGTCAAAAATTTCTTGCCAGAGGTCTGCGTGCTGATTTATTTCATGTTTTTGCTCTTTGATAAAATCAGGAAGTAAACAATCATCTCCTATTTTTTTTGAAAGCTCCGCAATACTAATAATGGATTCGAACCCCATATTTTTTAAATAATGGTAGGTGTCAATGGGGCGAATAGATGTGGAGCAATTAATGACGCATATTTTTTTATCGGCATCGACTGATTTGATGAGTGGAATTTCATTCCAGTACGTGCGCGGTGTGCATGTGTCGTCAATAATGGCTATTATATTGAGGATTTTTTGAATTTTTAATGTTTCTGTGTTTTTTCCGATAGCATAGTAGTTCGTGCCTTCTAAAATAGAAGCCCCATTTTCTTTTTTTTGTTCCGGGAATTCAATTAGCTGCTCAATTTTAATGGCGATGTTTTTTTTCATAAAGTATTCCATTTTTTGGTGATATAAAAGAGCGCTGCATTAAATTTTATGGGGAGGCAACTCTAAGCCTGCATGCCGTTCAGTTTTTAATTTCATCCACTCACTCTGTTAATTAGAGATTTTAAATTGCGATCTGTTGCCCGCTGATTGCAGTTATTGTCACAATTATTTTTATTTCCATAGTCCGCCATGCAAGTGCTGTTTGTTTTGGGGTATATGTATGACAGTGAAAGCAAGTTTGGTGCCACTGTGGCCTCCCAGCCAGTGATTTCGGTGAAGTTTTAGCCAGACTCCCTGAAGAAGAAGGTCATCTTCGCCGATATACAAACTAGGACTACCAAGGTTGTCGTGACTCAAACGTCGAGAAATCATCGGCCGCATTGCTCACAAAGGTATTGAAAGCATCAGCCGACTGGCATTTGCCGCGGGGTTGTCGAACGTAAACATGGCTCTGGTTCAGCCAGTTTTGCATTCGATTCTAGAGGCAGTTGGATGCGCCCTGACGCTGCTGAAGCTCGCACTTCCATCATTTGCTCAAGGTTTATCGAACGGTTGTGTTAATAGTTCTAGGTTGCATAAAATACAGATTCCCACTGGACGGGTGTATGATGCCCGAAGTGAAATCTATAGTTTGGATTAATTTCCTGTATTAGCTCGCGTAGCGCCCAAAGGTCATCCTGGCGGTGGTATGCAGAGATCATTAATCTTGGCTGAAATGTGCGCAGCGTATGCTCTGCGCCTCTCAATGCATCGCCTTCTCCACCCTCTATGTCCATCTTAATTACGTCCACCCGAATTCCCTTGTTTCGTACATAGTCATCGATCGACACAAATGGAAAAGATGAGTCTGGGACGGCATTAGGTTCAATTTCAGTTGTGTTATCGTTCAACTGCATGGATCCATTGGAGAGCATCCCCACAGCCATCGGCACCACATGCATTCGACTCGCAAGATGTGGGTTCAATGCTTTTTGTTCATTGCAGAATGCTACGTGTGTTGGCATCGGGTCGAACAGATGTACCTGCCCCGTACTTCCTACATGCATCGCAAAAACAGTTGCGACATCACCAATGCACGCGCCGCAGTCAAGCACTATCTCGCCAGTTTGGGGTGCAAACCGTATTCCATCTCTCTCTACGAAATATTGACGATACCGGTTTAATCCTTCAGTGAAGCCATCAGCTGCAATAATTTCTGATGGCTCTCCCTTTTTACCTATTTCGACATTCAGTATATGTAGGGAAAGCCCCATATACGTATCGGGTAAGGTCAAGTGGGAAAATTGCTGAGTACCATTGATTTTTAAATAAATATCAAATGCTTCGGCTGGAAAAAAAGAGCGTCGATAGCCCACGACTTTCAGGACAATAGCATCATCAAATTGACGGCGGCTCAGTCCGTCAACGAGTAGTTGGCGTGTTTCCCATAGTTTTGCTGAATTCGATTTTAGCCATTCGGTGGTATAGCCCTTATTTTTTTCTTTGTTAAATAGATTCAAAAGTTTCCGAATGCGACGGCGTGTATCGATGAAGTGTGCGGTAGGTAATTTTTTGAACCAAAGCCAATCGAAGTTTTTGTCTCGACGCCCTCGGTCACTACCTCGTAACTGGAAGTAAATATGCGACAGTAATCCATCTAGCCATCGTTTTTCTGGGTCTAAATTACTCATCTTTATTACGCCTTGTGTATTTTTTTGAGGGGTATATTTTTATCATAAGTGCTACTGCCATTGCTAACAGAGCTTCTGACCCTATCAAAGCAATCGCTGCACCATCTGCACCCAAGCGTGGAAGCAGAAGTAGATTTGTCAGTGTCACGGTTCCCAAACCTAGAATATCTGCATAAGTGCGTGCTATTTGGCACTGGTTTGCAATCAAATATATGGATAGGCAATGGCGTAATGCATATAGTATAGGCCAGGGTGCTAGTAGATAGAGGTAGGTGGTTGAGGGAATATAGTCACTACCGAACACCATTGGAATCCATGGTGCTGCAACTAAAATACCTATCCCGGCCAATACGCCGTAGCCGATACCGGTTATTAATACAGCGCGATAGGTTCGCGCACTATCTACGCTACCTGCACGTGCAATCAAGCGCGGGAGGCTTGCACTGATGAGGGCTGATACTGGCAAAACAAAAATACTGGCTACACGGAAGGAAACAGTGTAAGAGCCAACCGCCGCAGCGCCCAGCAGTTGCAGCATCAAGACCTTGTCAATCTCTTGATAACTGGTGCTTGCAATATTGCTGATTGCATGGGAAGTACCCTGACGTAAAGCACTGGGCAAAGGAAGCCGTGCTTGCCATGCCGGCAGTCCGTCCACCCAGGCGATCAAGGTGATTACTGCAGCTATCCCCACCACGGTACCACTGAAATGTGCCATGGCCGCAAGCTCTGGTGAAGCGGTCAAACCGGTGGCAAACGTGGCTAGGATAGTGACGGTACGGCCTAAGGGAACAAGGCAGACCGAAAGCGCTGCTGCTCCGCCACGCTCTAGTGCGGAGCAATGACTGCTGGCTGCATGCGAGACTGGTAACAGCAGCAGTTCGGATATCGCGAGTATTAGCAGTGAACCTAGCGGCAGCCGTTCATGCAGCAGGGACGATGCAATCAGAATGCCTATGGTGAGCAGCCCTCCAACCACACCAGTTTGTACCAGCGCTGTTGCCCACATGCCACGTGAGCTGTTGCGGTCGCGTGCAATGTGCTGTGTCAATAGTAATGCACTGCCCCAGTTGGCGAGGGGCATTGCCAATGTGGCCAGCGCTACCGAGCCAGCAAACAATCCGTAGCCCTCCGATCCTAGCCAGCGCGAGACGATCAACAGATAGGCTGCCTGAATCACAGCGCGTGCACCTAACCCAGCTGCACCGAGCATTGTGTTCTGGCCCAGCCGACCTGGCCGATAGTGCTTCAGCCAGTACCATGTGTTTTTCATGGCTGCTGTTCAGTCGTTATCGCTTCGCATGGTGTTTGTCGTCGTTGGCGTTTTAGTGTAGGCAATCGCATGGCAAGAGTTTTATAGGCCGTGACAATAAAACTCAGCAAGGAAAAGTGTTGCTTGAAGTCGGTAAGCGCAAATTTAATTGCGGGCATATCGTGCGATCGCAGGCCCCATAGCAGCAAGCTCGCAGCTGTTTCCCAGCGATAACCCATGGGGTAGTCTGCTCGATCTGAAAAGAATGCACGAGCAGCCGTATCGAATTCCAGTGCAGATTTATAGAACGCGACTCTTGCCTTGGCTCCTGACCGGAGAGCGGAGTTCGGGCTGACACGGTAGACGGACATTATTTTTGGGATATATCCCACTTTGCTGCGTTCGGTGATCCAAGCTGAGAGAATACTGTCGCCAAAATGATACTTTGGATCCATTAAATGGGAATCGTACCACTCTGCAAGAGTGTCTTTGCGCAATAAAATAGTGCAGGTTCTCAATATTTTTGGATAGTGCCATGTGGAAAATATTTTACCACTCAGATATTTCTCGGAAACTCTTGCGTGCATAGATCTTGATAAACTTAGTTTCCATGTTCCGTGATCTAGAATGCATCGTGTCCAATCGCAATGTACGATGCCGATGCTGCGGTCACTTCTCATCATGGCAACCTGAAGTGCCAATTTATCTGTTGAGCACCAATAGTCATCACCTTCGCAATATGCGATATATTCACCTCGGGCCTCGCTGAAAATTCGACGTGAATTGGAATTCATTCCCACATTTTTCTCGGAATGAATGACGCGAATAATTTTTGGGTAGCGCTTCTGGTACTCAATGGCAATCTGGAGGGTATTGTCCGTAGAGGAATCTTCACCGATGATCAATTCAAATGGGAAATCACATTGTTGGTTAACAATGCTTTCAATGGCTATTGGTAAATAGTCAGCATGATTGTAGGTAATCATCAAGACGGTGACGACGGGATTTTTTGCCAGCGCTGAAGTATCGCTGATTTCATGTTTTATATTTTTATCAATATCAGCGATATTTTCGACCTGAGTCATTTTTAATTTCTTTTCATATGATGGTGGTGGTGCGAGAATATGGTTAACATGCATAATGTGAGGTGAAAGTGCTGCTTGGGCATTAAAAATTGAAGGAGACCAGGACGCGCCCGAGCTGCTGCTTGATGCGTGCGAAACGCACGCTTGACCTTGGCTTGTACGTCGGCCTTGCTCTTTTCATAAAGCTCTTTCATCCCAGCAAGCTCCATACTGACGCCGAGCTGCTTGCGAAAGCCTTTTGGTATCGCAATATGCTAGTTGTTTGCTGCTTCGCAACCCATCGCACTTTTCCATATGTTGGTAGCCGTACCATGAACTCTTGCTTGTGCAGCAGTTTGTGAACTTGGGTGATCAAAGCGACCTTGCTTAGTGTAGACACTACGGTGTGCATCAGTCCAGAGATTGCTTTTTGCGGCGCATGCTGCTCAATGAGAGTCTCCAGCTCTATCGGAGCCGGTAGTTGCGTTTGCGCCTGGGTTGCTTTGACACGGCCGAAAACTGACCAGCTGGCTTCATGCGTAGATCGTCATGTGGGATGGATCGTGGCTGAGGTAGAGGGTACCCTTATCCGTATCAGGCTCCGCGTATCGCTGGCCCGCTATTCATGCCACTGCCCAGGGATGAGGTTGGATCAGAGTCGTAACCTGCACCGGATCCATGGCGTTTGTGGCTCTTTTGCATACATGTGGACTGGTGTCGTTGAGCGAAAAAATCATCTGAAGCTGAGATCCGCCTGGTACGCATCCGTTTCAAACGCTTATTTACAGAGTGTTGGCTTCTGAATTTGGCATGAAGCTTGCATCAGTTGAGGAATAACTATTTTGTAATTCTTGCCATGTTGTCAATTCAAAAGGGCTTTACCTTGATCGAGCTGATGATCGTGGTCGCGATCATTGGAATTTTGGGTGCCGTTGCGGCAGTTGCCTATCAAGACTATATTGTCAAGTCACAAGCGGGCGGTGCTTTGGCAGAGTTGACGACATTGAAAATGGAGTATGAAATTGTCTGGAATGAAGGAAAGACGCCAAGCTTGGTGGCGTCAGATGAAGGTTATATTGGCCCAATTGGTTCCAAGAGTACTTATTGTATTTATACATTGACTAATGACGAATTAACCTGCACCACCAAGAATGGATTTTCTGGAAAATTTAATAATAAAAAAATTGTACTCACTCGTAGTTCTGGTAGTGCGTGGGTCTGCAGCAGTGATCTAGCGTCTAGATATAAGCCAGGTAATTGCACTTGAATTTGTATGAATTGATTTCAATGAAATTCCGAGGAGCTGATAATAAGTTTGAATGTTTGTTCAAGCTATGTAATGAAGCAGTGCTAGTATCTTGAGTAATGTTTGAATTTCTATAAATAAGAATGCTGATTTTCTTTGCTATGTAATTTAGCTGGCAATTTTTTTTGTTGCTTTTTCTGAAAGTGGCTGTTGCTATAGAAAACACCATAGTATTTGGTGACCGCCGTATTGCTATTGGCAGTGGATGACAGCTTGTTAAATCAGCGCTTCTGCTGGGTCTCAAAGCCTCTTGTCAATCCAAAATTTTTGTGCACTTGGTACGCAGTTGAACTAAACCAAACCAGAAATAGGCATGCTTTACCTATGCGCTTGCGGCACTGCATTTTAATTTAACTGCTCAGTAAGAGAGTCAACTATAATTTTTGATGGTGAAGCGCCTTCTACCTTGCGCAGGTTCCAAGTCTTGTTGGCATGATTGGACAAGAAAGATCGAATTACCTCTGGCTTCAAGTGTGAAAGCACTATGCCATCGCCCAAACCATCAAGCCTCTCAGTTGCACGTCTTAGAAGCAGTGTTGGTAAACCCAGCATCGCAGCCTCTTCTTGGTTGCTGCCGCCGTCTGTCAGTAAACAGCAACTACCGACCAAGAGACGAACAAAATCTGGGTAATCCATCCGGTCGAGCAACTGCAGACCCGGTTGGGCTTGGAGTTTTTTAAGCCAACCTGTTTGATGGATGCGTTCACGGGTTGCAGGGTGTAATACGAATCGGATGGGTAATAATGTAGCGGCATGGAGTACCTCTCCCATCAATAGATCAAAATCGGCTCTGCGTCCCAAATTTTCACTTCGGTGCATTGAAAATATGGCATAACCCCCAAGTCCTCCATGCGATGGTATCGTCTGCCAATTTTTCAAGGCAAGCATCAAGGCATCTCGCAGTGTATTACCTTGCGTATTAACGACTATTCCTGAAGCGGTGGAGAGGTTTTTTGCCGAGTTAGAGTCTGGAGCGAAATGCACCCGTGCTATACGAGAAACACAACGGCGAATGAGCTCTTCAGGGAAAGGTTCCATTAACCTCGATGAACGTAATCCTGCTTCGATATGAACGACAGGGACACCTGCGATTCGCAGAGCAATTGCGGTAAAAAGGGTTGATGCGGTGTCGCCATGTACCAGTCCTCCACGGGCTCCACGCCAATAACGAATACGTCGAAATGCTTGCCTCCAAAATTTGGCCGTCCAAGCAAGAAAGCTCATTCGCGTGGATGCTTCGGTATCCGGTACCAGCTTGTCATCCGCAGGTCGGGTGCCAAAGGCAGCTTCAAGGAGACTGAAGGTTTCTGAGTGCTGCCCAGTGTAGATCAGCTGATATGGAACCTGATGTTGATCCATTTCCCGCAAAATAGGAGCAGTTTTTATAAATTGTGCTTTGGTGCCTACTAGTATCAGAAAATGTGTGCTGTTGATTTTTTGTCGTTGCATGATGGTTGTTAAAGATTAAGACCTTTCTTGATGCTGTTTTATATGCTGAGTGAGCTTATACGCTTTTTTAAAACACGATTCAAGGTCATGCAGTTATTAAATTTGTTGCTGCTGTAAATCTACCTCGTGTATCAATAATAAGGTTGGCCTTTTCCTGCAATAGCACGTAGTCAAAGTAGTCATGGTCAGTGACTAAGACAATGCAGTCGTAGTTCGCTATAGTGGATGCACTTAGCGGCACCGATTTTAGATTAAAGGTATAGTCTCTCTTTTGCGGGAAAACTGGTACATGAGGATCACTGTATGCAATGTTGGCGCCTTTCCCTTGCAGCAGTTCCATGATTTCTACAGCGGGGGACTCTCGTGTATCATCTATATTCTTTTTATAGGCTATTCCAAGTATCAGGATGTTGCTACCTTTAACTGCTTGTCCGCGATCATTCAATGCGTCCGCAATTTTGCTGACAACCCATTGAGGCATGTAGTGATTGATCTCGCCCGCCAGTTCAATAAAGCGTGTGCTGACCCCATACTCTCGCGCTTTCCAAGTCAGGTAGAACGGGTCGATCGGAATGCAGTGACCGCCCAACCCTGGTCCCGGTTTGTATGGAACAAAGCCAAATGGCTTGGTGGCTGCAGCATCGATCACCTCGTGAATGTTGATACCCATTTTGTCGGCCACGATCTTCATCTCGTTGACCAAGCCGATGTTCACGCTGCGATGAATGTTCTCCAGAAGTTTGGTCATTTCAGCTGCTTTCGTGCTACTGACGGGCACCATCGTCTGAATGGCCATTTCGTAGAGAGCTTTACCTAGTTGAAGGCAGGTGGTAGTCATTCCGCCAATCACTTTGGGTATGTCTTTAGTGCCATAGTGGGGGTTGCCTGGGTCTTCGCGCTCGGGGGAAAATACCAATGCGCAGTTGTGACCAGGTGTCAGGCCTTGAGCCTGTAAACGAGGAGCAAGAATCTCCTCTGTCGTACCTGGCCAAGTGGTACTCTCCAGGCTCATCAACTGTCCTTCCCGCATATGGGGCAGAGCGGCTTCGACAGTGCTGATAATGAAGCTCAAGTCTGGTTCGCGTTGGGCATTCAAGGGCGTGGGGACGCAAATGATCAAAGCATCCAGTTCTTGTGTGCGTGAGAAGTCAGTGGTTGCCTCAAAGCCTTGTGACTGAGCAGCTTGCACAAGTGGTGGTGTCAGGCGTTCTATGTAGCTTAGGCCCTGGTTGAGCAAATGCACTTTGCTTTGGTCAATATCAAAACCAATTACTTTTACCCCTACTTCGGCGAAGCGCAGAGCCAATGGTAGACCGACGTATCCCAAGCCAAAAATACCAATGATCGCCTGACGTGAAGAAATTCGCTGCTCTAGCCTGGTTAAAGAATTATTTGTATTGCTATTGCTTGTCATAATGAGATGCAACCATTGCTTTTGGAACTTTTTATCTGATAATTCGCACAGTCTAGTACGTGCGAGGTGGTTTTGCAAGCGATGTAATCAAGATATGGGGCATGGCATAGAATGCTTCATATTTTATGGCATTGTTGCTAGCTTGGTTCGCGTGCTAAAGGTACGGGAGGTGATGCCAGAATAAAATTTAGTCTATTTTTGCTGAAAAAACACGTTTGATGGTTGTTTGTAATTTGTTAAAAATATATTTTTTAAAATTAAGCTGGCCAGTAAAAATATAACAGGCAAGATAGGTGTGTTGTACCTGGCTATTGGGAATCCAATAGTGTGAATAAGCAAGAAATAGATGAAAATAAATGTTAGCAGCAATGGTGTTGAATTGGGGGGAATTGGATTTTTTGTAAAATGAAAAATAAAATAAATGACACTAATGCTGGCTAAAATAACCCATGTCCAGTGGGTGTTTTTCATGGCTGTGTAGCTAAAGATAAAAAATTCTGATGTGAGGTAAGGGCTGCGCAGGACGGGATATGTGAAAAACCCTTGCCATGCAGATGCATCTGACCAAGATAAAAATGTAATAGGCTTTTCTAGTAAATACCATTGCAGGTATAGGGTAGGATTCTCTTGGATCCGATTCCATATTTCTGCCAATGCACTATGAACTGAGGCTGATAGTTCTTGTATTTTGGGGTCGAATCTATAAGGGTAGCCTAATGTTGCTAAATCGCCGTTGTACATCATGCTTGGATAGTGCCCATGCACGAGTGTGTTGATGGTAAGCGTTGGGTCGGAGTAAATGCCCAGAGTGACAATATTTCTTAATGTCCAGAAAGCAGTGGGTAGTATAAATGCGCTGGCTATTGCAAGGTAGTGATGCCACTTTAACTGTTTTTGGGATGCGAGTGCCGCATACACCACAAAGAAGGGTAGAAAATACTGAGTCGTTGGTCTTACGATCGTGGCAAGACCGAGTAGGAGACCTGCAATTACCAAGGTGGCACTATTCCTGCTTTCGACCTTGTATTGTGTGCATGTGTAGATGGCTGACAATAGAAGAAAGCCAAAAAGGCTTTCGGAGAGAATGTAGACCTCAGTATTTACTAGCTGTGGTGATATTGCTGTTAACAATGTTGGTAGAAGTGGCCAGGCTCCAGGCAAAAGTGTCTGAGCAATCGCAAACACAAGTAGTAGGCTGAAGATTCCCAGGATCGACTGCGCGATGACAATATTGGAAATACCTTTTTGCGTGGGTGATTTTTCAGTGAAAATCCAAAGAAACAATGGATAGCCTGGAGAGCGAAGCGCATCTGCGGTAGGGTTGAAATCATTATTGTTTGTTTTTTTCCAGGACTCGCGTGAATATGTGTCATGGAATCGCATGTTATAGGCGTAGCTATAATACTGTCCCGCATCTGCCCGCAATGGGGCATCCACTATCGTGTTGCCTGCGGCATGTATTCTGAGGAATATGCCAAGAAGCATGGTTAATGTAAGGATCAGGGTATAGGCGATTTGGCGCTTTTGCTGCATGCGATTCTTTTGCAATTGCTTGCTTACTTTCTATGCCCTATTCGCCATCCAAAGCGAGTGGCGGCGAGAGCCATAATAAAACTACGACGATCACGCAACATACGTGCCCGATTTTCCACCGTGCTTTTCCAGCAGCCGCACATGGCCCATAACCATACCTTTGTCCACCGCCTTGCACATGTCATAAATAGTCAAAAGCGCCACTTGCACAGCGGTGAGGGCTTCCATCTCTACGCCGGTTTGGCCTACGGTTTCGGTGCGGGCTTCGCAGCGCACAGTATTTTTATCCGGGTGTATTTCAAGCTCTACCGACACTTTTGTCAGTCCGATCGGGTGGCACAGCGGAATCAGGTCGCTGGTTTTCTTAGCGGCCATGATGCCGGCCAGGCGCGCCACGCCCAATACATCGCCTTTTTTGGCGGTGCCGGCCTGGATGATGGCCAGGGTTTCCGGCTGCACAGTGATAAAGCCCTCTGCTATGGCGATGCGGTGGGTGCTGGCTTTGCTGCCAACGTCCACCATATGGGCTTGGCCTTGGGCGTCGAAATGGGTGAGTAGGTTGGTCATGCTGGGGTTCTATCTACACGTGCTGAGCCGAGCAATTGCAGCAAGTGCAACTTGCGGGTGGGCTTTTCATCATACGTGTTAGCGTTGCTGTTGGTGGCGCGGGCTGGGAGCAAGCCGCGCCGGGCCTGGGTTCAGGCTTCGCCTTGACTGTTGGACAGGTGTTTGATGAAAAACAAGCCATTTATGCGCACGGTTTGTGCGTTGCTAGCTAGTAATTTTATAGCTGTTACCGCTTTGTGGCCCATGCAGAGCTACGCCGACACCACGCTGCCGGCCATGGGCGAAGGTGCGGAGATGACGACGGCCGAAGAGCGGCGCCTGGGCGAAGATATTGCCCGCGAGATCTTCCGCGACCCGCAGTTTCTCGAAGACCCGATTCTGTACGAATACGTCAACAGCATCTGGCAAGAGCTGATGGCCGCTGCGCGCCAGCGCGGCACCCTGACGGCTGAGCTGCAAGAGCGCTTTGCCTGGCAGGTGATGCTGATTCAAGATGCCACGGTGAACGCGTTTGCCTTGCCGGGCGGCTTTATGGGCGTGCAAACCGGCTTGGTGGCGGTGGTGACGAGCCGTGATGAGCTGGCTTCGGTTTTGGCACACGAAATGAGCCACATCACGCAGCGCCATATTGCCCGCATGCTTGCACAGCAAAAACGCATGTCGCCGGTGATGATTGCCGGCATGATTTTAGGCGCCTTGGCGGCCAGCAAGAACCCGGCTGCGGCCCAGGCATTGATGATTGGCGGCTCGGCGGCCGTCATACAGACGCAGCTGAACTTTTCGCGCGACATGGAGCGCGAGGCCGACCGCACCGGCATGGGCCTGATGCAACCAGCCGGCTATTCGCAAGCCGGCTTTGTGAGCATGTTCGAGAAGCTGCAGCAAGCCAACCGCATGAACGACAACGGCAGCTGGCCGTACCTGCGCAGCCACCCGCTGACTACCGAACGCATTGCCGACATGCAATCGCGCCTGCCCAACAACGCTGCGCGCCAGCCGCAAGACACGGGCATGGTGGCGCAAATGATGTCGGCGCGCGCCAAGATTCTCTCCAAGCCCGAACCCACGGTGTTGCAGCAGTGGGCGCAATGGGTGCAAACGCCGGAGTTTGCGCAACAAACGGCTGAGCAGCGCTCCGGCGCCTTGTATTTGGCGGCTATGGCTAACCACCAATTGGGCCGCACAGCGCCAGCGCAGGCGGCGCTGGATCAGTTGGATACGCTGGTGCAGGCGAAACCGCAGGCAGTGCGCCAGGCGCAGTTGCTGCGCGCCGATCTGGCTTTGACGGCGCGCACGCCTGATGCTGCGCTGACAGCGTTGGCTGCGGTAGTGCCTACTGCGCAAAAGAGTTTTGCCAGCCAGACCACCACCATCAGCAGTGCCACGACCGGCTTGGTCAGCGAAGCGGTGATCAGCCGTGGCGCAGACAATTCCTTGAGTATTTCCGATGCCGACCGTGATGCGCCTTTGTTGCCGCCAGCGCAGCCAGCGGCCAGCACCAAGGGCCAGGCGCAAGACAGAACGCAATTGATCCTGCTGGCACAAGCATTGGCCCAGTTGCCCACTGCGCAATTGGCGCAGCAAAGCAGCTTGTTGCGCAGCGCCAGTAATGGTTTGCAAACTGTGGTGGCGCAAACGCCCAAAGACGCTGCGGCCTGGCAGGCTTTGTCCAGCATTTTCCGCGTGCAAGGCCAGCCATTGCGCGCCATCCGTGCTGAAGCGGAAGCACGTGCTGCGCAGTACGACTATGCCGCAGCCGTGGACCGCTTGCGTGCCGGGCAAGACATGGCGCGCCATAGCAAGGAGCGCAACGATTACTACGAGGCCTCGATCATCGACACGCGCTTGCGCGAGATGCAGGCACTAGCGAAGGAACAGGCGGCTCGCAAGTGATTCGATGATCAGGCAGGTGGCCGAGTACAGCAGCGAGCCTATCAGCGCCGCCCAAAAACCATGCACCTGGAAGCCGCTGCCGGCAATGCCGGAAGCGGCCCAGAACATGAGCGCGTTGATGACGAACAAGAACAGCCCGAGCGTGATCACCGTCACCGGCAAGGTCAGCACCACCAAGATGGGCCGCACGATGGCATTGCACAGGCCAATCAGCAAAGCAGCCAGCAACGCCGCGCCAAAGCTGCGCACTTCTACGCCGCTGTACAGATAAGCCACACATAGCAGGGCGCCTGCGGAGAGCAGCCATTTGAGGAGGAGTTTCATGCGGCCACAGCTTACTGCATAATTTCTTTGTGCAGTTGTGCACACTAACAATACGAGCTAGCAAAAAAGGAAGAGGAATGAGGGAAAAACTGCGAGCGGCTGGTATCCACTTGCTGGTGGGGCTGGTGTTGATCAGTCTGGTGTTCTGTCTGGTTTACTTTGTCTGGTACCCGGCGCCGTTTTACGCTTACTCAGGCGGCAAGAATCTGATGGAGCTGATTTTTGGCGTGGACCTGATTTTGGGGCCACTGCTGACTTTTATCGCGTTCAATAAGAAGAAGCCGCTGCGAGTCAACTTGAAGGATATTGCGGTCATTGCATGTGTGCAGTTGGTCGCACTGGGCTACGGCGTTCATTCCGCGTTCCAGGCACGGCCGGCGTTCATCGCTTTTGATATGACGCGCTTTCGCGTGATACACGCGAACGAACCCGACCAAGAAGGTTTGGACAAAGCTGAAACCAGACTCCCAATGTGGGGGCCCAAATTGATGGGCCCATTGAAGCCTGTGGAGAGAGCTGAGCTGTTCGACTCGACCTTCAAGAGGCTGGGCGTGGCGACAGATGCGGTACCGACCAATACCTGGCTGCCTTACGAGCAGGTGAAACCTGCGGTATTAGCCCGCTCCAAGCCCGTGCAGCAGTTGAAAGAGCGCTTCCCTGCGCGCTCAGCCGAGGTGGAAGCATTTTTGCAGAAACACCAGCTGGCCCTTGCCAACGCGGTGTATCTGCCAATCATCGTCAACGATGCGCTGGGTTCACTGGTGTTTGACAAGGCTAACCTCGACAAGCCGTACTACCTGGATCTCGATTCTTTCTGACGCGGCGCGTCCATAGCCCATAAGCCCTAAAAAGCAACCATAAAAAAAGCAGCCCGCAGGCTGCTTTTTGCTATGTGGCGCGAGCGCCGCTCAGTCGAGCGCCAGCGTAAAGCAGACGCCCAGAACGCTGAGCAGCGAGCCGGCCAGCTTGGCTGGACGGGGCACGAAATCGGCCGATGGCGGCTCGGAGATGGCCTTGGGGCGACGCCAATCGAGCACCTGCGCTTGCGGGTGTTCGGCGTGCAGCTGAGCCGTCATTTGTTGCACGCTGACTTCCGAGATGTGCGTGGAGACGCGCGCGCTTTGCAGCAGCGGGCTGTGCGGGATCAGGCCTTCAAACAGGTTCTTGGCCCACTTGTTGCGCCATTTGTCGAGGGTGCTGCGGTTGCCCCAGCGGCTGGCGCGGCGGGTGATCTTGGGGGCGCAGGCCACCAACACCCAGTGTCCGCTGTCTTCGCTTTGGAGCTCTTTCAAGCGTTGCAGGGCAAATGCGGCATCATCGATAAAGACAATTTTTACGTTCATCAAGGGGCCTAAGTGGGGCAGTGCCACAGGGGCACCGCCGGGGTTGAAAGGCAGGGTTGCCTCGTTTTAGTGGGACTTTTCTGCCGGGAGTTCCGCAGTTTTTTTGCTGGCCATCCATTTACCCAGAGCCAGCACAAACAGCGCACCACCCACGTGGGCCACCCAGTACAGCGTGGTCGAGATGACGGGCAGGCCCTTGTCGTCGAGCGAGCCGAGCTTGGGCATCCAGGTCCACTTGTCGGGGTTGGTGAAGACCGGGTCGGTGACGAGCATGCCGCCAGCGATCCAGCCCAGCAGCATGCCGCCGGCCACGATGATCATTGGGTAGCGCTCCATCAGCTTGATGACCAGCTGCGAGCCCCAGACGATGATCGGGATCGAGATCAGCAGGCCCAGAATGATCAGCAGCATCTGGTGCTCGCCCGAGCTTTGGGCGGCGCCGGCAATGGCGATCACGTTGTCTACCGACATCACCAGGTCGGCGACGATGATGGTCTTGATGGCGGCAAACAGCTTGTCGCTGCCTTGGATGTTGTCGTGGCTTTCTTCTTCAGGGGCGATCAGCTTCATGCCGATCCAGAACAGCAAGATCGCGCCGACCACCTTGAGGAAAGGCAGTTGCAGCAGCACCATGGCGAAGGCGATCAGGATGACGCGCAAGACGATGGCGCCGGCCGTGCCGTAAATAATGCCTTTGCGGCGTTGCTCGGGCGGCAGCTTGCGGCATGCCAGCGCGATCACCACGGCGTTGTCACCACCGAGCAAGATGTCGATGATGATGATCTGGCCCAGAGCGATCCAGAAGGGAGTGTGCGTTAAAAAATCCAAGTCCATGAAAGCACCTAATTTGAAAGGGCCGGCGGGTTCGGGCGAACCACCAGCGATAAGGTGTCGTTACAGGTTGGAAGAGGCGACGTCATCCACCGCAGCGCAATGCTAGGCGGCAGGGAGCAGTAGCTTCGAAAAACCCGTGGTGCGGCACCATGGTTTTCAAAGGTCTTGCTCAGATCATGTGGCCATGAACCTAACGCGCCGGAAGCTGTGAGGCTTCGTACTGACGACGCATTACTTGTCTGCCCGGGCCGCCGCTGGCGGTGTGCAGACGGGAGCTACTCCCCTTCGTCAACCCGTATTGGAACACAAGAAAACGCCAAAACCAGAGAAAAAACCCGCTTGACAGTGGTTAATTCCTCTGAGCTGCATCTTAGGAACAACAGTGAATAACCACTTGTGTACCAATGCTGGCAATGGCTGTGGGTGTAAGCGCGGGCCGCGGGTCGGCGGCCGCTGACAGCAGGCTATCATCGCCAGAGCCATGGAGCGAATTCATATCACCGATCTCGAAGCGGCCATCAACCACTGGCGCCTGCGCGCGCCCAGCGGCCGTGGTTTGGCGCTGGCGCCCGAGGTTTGCGCGCTGGCCGAGGTGTACGCGCACATGGTTTTTCAGCGCTGGCAAGAGATCGATGCCGCCAGCCTGGGCGATGAGGCCATGTTTGCCTGGCTGGCCTGGTACGAGACCACGCCCGATACCCCTTGCATTGCCATTTGCTCTACCAGCCAGGGCGATGGTCACTGCAAGGGCTGCGGCCGCAGTTTTGAAGAAGTGCAGCAATGGCTGGCTTATTCGCCCTTGCAAAAGCGCGCTGTGTGGCGGCGCATTACCGTCGAAGGCACGGCCTGGCGCTTTAACCGCTATGCGGAGCGGGCGCAGGAGCGGGGCCCGGCGAAGGCCTGATCCGGGGCTCAATGATGTCAGGGCGCGTTGCGCTCTACCACTTGCACGTTGGCTTCAGTACGGGCCATCACTTCTGCGGCATTGCCGTTTTTCACTAGGCTGAGCTCCAGGGTGTAATTGCCGGGCGGTGGTTCGAACCAGTCTTCGGTGGCGCCGTTGCTAAAAGCGATGGTTTCTGTTTTGCCGGCGCGAATGAACTTGAGCACAAAGTGCCCGGTGCTGGGCTGTTTGCTGCGGCTGCTGGCCACGGCCAGGCCGGAGGCGTGGAACTGCAGCTTGAACGGCGCTGTCAGCACGCCGTTGACCGGCAGGTTGAGCAGCTCGATCTTGCGCTCTTTGCCATAGAGCTCGGGCAAGCCCGATTTGCCTTCGGCCACATTCACCACCAGCTCCGGGCTGTAGACAAAGAAGGGCACATGCTCGTGGTTGGCCAGCAGCAGGCGCAGGGTGTGGCGGCCGGGCGGCAGTTGGAGCACGGCTTCCATCTGGCCGGCGCCAAAGTGCAGGTAGTTGTCGCTGAAAGGGATGGGTGTGTCCGGCGGGATCGGCAGCGGTTTGTCGATCAGCAGGTGGTGGTGGCCGGTGCGGGCGATGTTGAACTTGGCGGGCGCCAGGTTCCATTGGCTCAGGCCGAACTTGGCCACAAAAGGGCTTTGCACGGTGTCGCCGCTCTTGAGGTTGCTGAAATAGGCGGCAGCGCCGGTCTGGGCGATTTGCTTGGACAGCCAAGGGTGGCGCGGTGCCTCGGTGTTGCTGACCAGCTCGCTGATTTCTGCACCGGCGGGCGCACAAGCCAGAGAGGCCAGGAGTGTCAGGCTGGCAGCCAGGCTGCGAAGCAGGGAGGGGCGAAAAGGCGCGGTCGCGGTTGTCATGCAGGCGGGCTCACAGCGGAAACTGGCCTGGATGATAGCTGTGCTATATCAATTAACGAATGTCATTTTTCGCGGGTGGCGCGGCTGCAACGCATCGTTAACAAAGCATAGCTTGACGACGGCAGCGGGCTCGCAGTTGATTTGACGCAAACGGCGAGCCGCGAGCTGGTGTTTTTGTGGCCGCAGTGCAGCTTACTTCCAGCGCTGGGGCTCGATCTGCACGGTACCCAGGTTGCTGCTCAGGATCAGGCCGCCTTCTTGGATGGTGGCTTGCAGCTGCATGCTGCGCTCGGCCAAGCTGCCCAGTTGTTGGGCCACTTCGGAGTCGATGTACAGCACTTCCAGCTTGCTTTGGCGGTTGACCTTGCCTTCCAGGCCTTTCCACCACACATGGGCGGCGTGGTTGAAGGGGTAGACCAGCACATGGTCCGACTTGTTACAGGCCTTGGTGATGGGCTTTTCTTCGGGCTGGCCGACCTCGATCCACAGGCGCTTTTGGCCGGTGTAGTCGGTGATGTGCACGTCTGGATCGTCCGGGTCGCTCAGGCCAATGCCAAAGCCCAAGGTGCCGTCACCATTGCACAGCGCCTGCAGCTGCCAGGCGTTCAGTGCCAGCGCCACCAGGCGCACCATCATGCGTTCGTCGGTTTCGCTGGGGTGGCGCGCCAGGGTCAGGTTGTGATCGGCGTAGTAGTTGTGGTCGATATCGGCGATCGACAGATTGGCCTTGAAGACCGTGGATTTGATGGCCATGTTGGACTCGGTTCGGTGCTGTTGCGTGGGCGCGCTGACTGTTGCCCGTGGTTGGGCGACGCGCTGCGCTGGGCCAAAGAAGGCGGGCCCGGTGGGCCCGCAGGGTGAGGGCGGCAGCCCTCTTGCTCTTTGCCTGCTGAAGATCGGGCGGGCAAAGAGCGTGTGGTTGGCCAGTGGCTTATACGCGCTTGGCCAGCTCGGCGGCCTTGCCGATGTAGCTGCCGGGCGTCATGGCCAGCAGGCGGTCTTTGTCGGTTTGGGGAATGTCCAGGCCGTTGATCAGCTTGTGCAGGTCTTCGGCGTGCACGGTTTTGCCGCGCGTCACTTCCTTGAGCTTTTCGTACGCGCCCTGCACGCCATAGCGGCGCATGACGGTCTGGATCGGCTCGGCCAGCACTTCCCAGGCGTGGTCCAGGTCTTCGGCCAGGCGCTCTTCGTTCAGCTCCAGCTTGTTCAGGCCGGTCATCAGCGAGGTGTAGGCCAGCGCGGCATAACCCATGGCCACGCCGATGTTGCGCAGCACGGTGGAGTCGGTCAGGTCGCGCTGCCAACGGCTGATCGGCAGCTTTTCTGCCAGGTGGCGCAGCAGCGCATTGGCCAGGCCCAGATTGCCTTCAGCGTTTTCGAAGTCGATCGGGTTGACCTTGTGCGGCATGGTGGACGAGCCGATTTCGCCAGCCTTCAGGCGTTGCTTGAAGTAGCCCACCGAGACGTAGCCCCAGATGTCGCGCGAGAGATCGATCAGGATGGTGTTGGCGCGAGCAATCGCGTCAAACAGCTCGGCCATGTAGTCGTGCGGCTCGATCTGGATCGAGTAGGGCTGGAAAGTCAGGCCCAGACCTTGGGGTTCGTGCTTTTCCACCACGTTCTTGCTGAAGCTCTCCCAGTCGAACTCGGGCCAGGCAGACAGGTGGGCGTTGTAGTTGCCCACGGCGCCGTTCATCTTGGCCAGCAGCTTGACGTTGGCAATGCGGTCCATGGCCGCTTGCAGGCGCACCACTACGTTGGCCAGCTCTTTGCCCACGGTGGTGGGCGAAGCGGTTTGGCCGTGGGTGCGGCTGAGCATGGGCACGGCGGCGTATTGGTGTGCCATTTCGCGCAGCTTCAGCACCACGCGGTCGAGGCCGGGCAGCACGACCTGGTCGCGGCCGGCGCGGATCTGCAGTGCGTGGCTGGTGTTGTTGATGTCTTCGCTGGTGCAGGCAAAGTGCACAAATTCAGCAGCTTTGAGCAGCTCGGGACGGGCGTCGAACTTGCTCTTGATCCAGTATTCCACCGCCTTCACGTCGTGGTTGGTGGTTTTCTCGATCTCCTTGATGGCCTCGGCATCGGCTTCGGAGAAGTTGCTCACCAGGCCGTGCAGGTAGCTGCGTGCACCTTCGGACAGCGGCGCGAACTCGGCAAAACCGGCGTCCGACAGCGCGATAAACCAGGTGATCTCGACCTGAACGCGGCGCTGCATGTAGCCGTATTCGCTCATGATCGGGCGCAGGGTGGCGAGTTTGGAGGCGTAACGGCCATCCAGCGGAGAAAGGGCGGTAAGGGAAGACAGGCTCATGGGGCGCTATTGTAGGAGGCGGCCGTTTGCCGCGACTGCAGTCTGGATTAGCACCCGTACAATCCGGTTCCTGGCCTTGGGCGCGCAGCGGATCGGGTTTTTTCGGGTGGCTGCAGCGCTTGGTGCTTGAACCTCTTACCCTTGATGCTATGAAATTGCTAGGAAGCCTGGCCAGTCCCTATGTGCGCAAAGTGCGCGTGGTGTTGGCCGAGAAAAAGCTCGACTACCGGCTGGAGCTGCTGGACGTGTGGCAGGACAAAACCGCCATCAGCGCCGCCAACCCGCTGGGCAAGGTGCCATGCCTGGTACTGGATGACGGCGCTGCGCTGGTGGATTCGCGGGTGATCGTCGAGTATCTCGATACTTTGTCGCCCGTGGGCAAGCTCATTCCCGGCGTGGGACGCGAGCGCGCCGAGGTGCGCACCTGGGAGGCGCTGGCCGACGGTGTGCTGGATGCCGCCGTGCTGGTGCGGCTGGAGAACGTGTTTGCCGGCCGCAGCCCCGAGCAGCGCAGCGAGGCCTGGATCGAGCGCCAGCTGGGCAAAGTCTGGGCCGGGCTGGAAGCCATGAGCGTAGGCCTGGGCAAGCAAAACTACTTTGCCGGCACCGGCATTCATATCAGTCTGGCCGATATTGCCGTGGGTTGTGCCCTGGGCTGGCTGGCTTTCCGCTTTCCCGAGTTGGATTGGCAGAGCAAGTACCCGAACCTGGCGCAGTTGCTGGAGCGCCTGGAAGCACGCCCCAGCTTTGCCGCGACCCAACCTCAGTAAAAAACCAAGCTGGCGCGGGCCGGTAAAGACTGGACCACGGTGAAATGGTATTCGGTATTCAAACAGCATTGCTTCGCAGTGAAGTGGGCGCCGTAACCTATCACCACAGTGGTGAGATGGACCCGTAGGCTAGGCGTCTGGGCGGGGCAGGCCATCCTGTGCAGACAGTACATGTGTACGGCAAACCCCAGCAACAACGCATACGGGTTCATATCGCCACCCCCAAACGAAGACTCTCCGTCTACGCATTGCAGCTGGCGTCGCCACTGCACTTGCGCCACAAGTATTCGGCAATTAAATAAAAAAGGCCCAGTCCTGCGACTGGGCCTTGGTAGAAAAAAGTTGCGAAGCGTCCCGAAGTGAATGATAGAGAGGGAGGGAGGAGAAGCACTCCAGGTTTGCAGTCATACCGCAGACGGCCTGAAAGACTTCGCAACACAAAACAATTCCTGGCTGCCCTGGGGAGGCCCCTAGCACAGCACGTATATAGAGTATGGCCTAAATCTCAAAGTTCCAGCTTACTCACCCAAATGTATTGTAAATAAACCTAAAAATTTGTTTGATTGCGCATACATCTGTTCCAAGGAGTATATGCCGGAAGCGAATGGCACCAAGTGTTTGCGGGTTTCTCCCCGCTAGTGACTGCCTACGCCGCCGCTAAAAACAAAGGGTAAACCACTAGCGTTTTCGTTGTAGCACTACCGCATTGCCGCTGGCTGCAATACGGATTGCCACAGGGCGTTGACGGCTTGCTGCTCTGCCTGCAGTTCGGCAGCGGGAACCTGGGTGGGCGCCTCGTTCAAGCGGGCCACGTGTTGTACGCGGCGCAGCTCGCGGTAGGCATTGGCGGCGGCTTGGCCCACGCCGGCAGGCACCAGGCCGGCAGTTTCGGCCCGCTGCAGCAGCGCAATATTGCCCAGGTTGGGGATCAGTTCGCGGTGCAGAGCCGAATCGAGCAGCACCAGGTACTGCACGACAAACTCCACATCCATCATGCCGCCCACGCTGTGTTTGACGTCGAACAGGCCGGCCGGCACGGCGTGTGCGCTGCGCACGCGCTCACGCATGGTGACAATTTCGTCACGCAAGGCGGTCGCGTCGCGTGGCGCAGTAATCACTGCTTCGCGCACCGCGTCAAAACGCGCTGCCAAGGCTTCGCTGCCCAGCACAAAGCGGGCGCGCGTCATGGCCTGGTGCTCCCAGGTCCAGGCGGTATTGCTGCCGCGCTGTTGCTGGTAGTTGGCGTACGACTCAAAACTGGTGACGAGCAGGCCCGAGTTGCCGTTGGGGCGCAGTGCGGTGTCGATTTCAAACAGATCGCCTTCGCCCGTTTTGACGGTGAGCCAGCTGATGAGCTTGCGCACAAAGGCAGCATAGACTTCGTAGGCGCGGTCATCGTCGTCGTCAAAGACAAAGACGATGTCCAGATCGCTGCCATAGCCCAGCTCTTTGCCGCCGAGCTTGCCGTAGCCGATGATGCCGAACTGCGGCACCTCGCGGTGGCGGTTTTTCAGGCGCTGCCAGCACCAGCGGCTGGTGATGCGCAGCACGGCGTCGGCCAGGGCGGACAGGTCGTCAGCCACTTGCTCCACGGTGATTTGGCGCTCTACGTCGCGGGCCAGCGTGCGGAAGGTTTCGGCATGGTGGGCGCGGCGCAGCAGGTTGAGCAGGTTTTCGTCGTCGTCTTCGGCGGTTGATTGCAGGGCGGCGCGGCGGCGCTCCAGCTCGGATTCGAACTCACTGGCGTTGAAGCGCTCGTGCATCAGCGCGTCGCTGGCCAGCTCGTCGATCACGCCGGGGTGCTGCAGCATATAGCGCGCCGGCCATTTGGCAGCGCCCAGCAGATGCATGAGCTTCTCGTGCACGGCAGGGCGCTCTTGCAGCAGGGCGAGGTAGCTTTCGCGGCGCAGCAGCGATTCCATCCAATCGGCCAGGCGCACGGCGGCTATTTCGCTGACCTGGCCTTGCGCCAGCCACTGCGCGCTGCGTTGCAGCAGCATCACCAGGCGGTTGCGGCCGGCATCGCTCAAATAGGCATAGCGCGGGTTGCGCTGCCATTGCTCGACGCGCTCGCGCACCGCTTCGGGCAGCTTGGCCAGCACGGCGTCCAGCTCGGGCGCGGGCGCCGCGCCCTTGGCACCGCCGCATTGGCCGGTCTTGCAGCTTTCTTTGCCGCCGAGCAGCTTGTCGAACTCTTCGGCCACCAGTTCGCGGTGCGCGTCAAGCTGGTGCAGAAAGCCGCATTCGTTCTGGTAGCCCAGGGTGTGTGCCATCCAGGCCAGATCGTCGTCGCGCGTGGGCAGCACATGGGTTTGCTGGTCGTCCAGGTACTGAATGCGGTGCTCGACCTTGCGCAGAAACACATAGGCCTGGGCCAGTGCCTGGGCGGTTTCGGGCGCCATCAGGTTGGCGCGTTCCAGGCGCTGCAGCGCTTCGAGCGTAGGGCGGCAGCGCAGTTCGGGGAACTGGCCGCCGCGCACCACTTGCAGCAGCTGCACGATGAACTCGATCTCGCGGATGCCTCCGCGTGAGAGCTTGACGTCGTTGGCGCGCTCGGGGTGGCCGGCACTGCGCTTGGCGGCGTGCTCGCGGATCTGGCGGTGCAGGCTGCGCAGCGAATCGAACACCGCGTAATCCAGGTAGCGGCGGAAGACAAAGGGCAGCACCACGCCGCGCAGCGCCTGTACGTTGGGCGTGGCAATGTCGGCCAGCGGCGCCACGATGCGGCTTTTCATCCAGGCAAAGCGTTCCCACTCGCGGCCATGGGTTTGCAGATAGTCTTCCAGCGCAGCCAGCGAGATGGCGGCCGGGCCGGAGTTGCCGTTGGGGCGCAGCATCAGATCGACGCGGAACACAAAGCCGTGCTCGGTGGTGTCGCCCACCAACTGGTAGATTAGCTTGACGGCGCGCAAGAAATACTCGTGGTTGCTGAGCTTGCCGCGGCCGTCGGGCAGGCCGGCGGTTTCGCCGTCTTGCTCGTAGACATAGATCAGATCGATATCGCTCGACACGTTCAGCTCGCGAGCGCCCAGCTTGCCCATGCCAATCACCCAGAACTGCACCGGCTGTCCGTCAGCGCCTTGGGGCGCGCCGTGGCGGCTGTCCAGCTCAGTGCGGGCAGCGGCGCAGGCCACGTCCAGCGCCAGTTCGGCCAGCTCGGTCACGCCGCGGGTGACGGTGGCCAGATCGGCCTGTTCGTCGCAATCGAGTTGGATCAGGCGCGCCATGACCAGCTGGCGCAAAACGCGCAGCGCCGCGCCCAGCTCGTAGCCTTTGGCTTGCAACGCTTCCAGCGTAGGGCGCATGGTGGCGTGGGTAGGGGCGCCGGGCGGCAACAGATCCAGCAAATCAGCGTAGCGGCGCTGCAAGCGTTGGTAAAAGCGGGAGTGCTCAGCCAGGGCTGCGGTTGCCGGCTGGGTGGTGATATCCGTATGTGCCATAGCGCTTTTCAAAGAATGGGCCGGCGGGCAAAGCTGTTCAAATGCTCACATCTGGAATGTGAGCGGGGCTGTTGCCGCGGGTCATAATTCCTCTTTCCCCTACTCATTGGATTTCATTGACTGTGCGCGCGTCCCGACTGCTCCGGCCAGCTGCCAGGCTGGCGCAATGGACTTTGCGGCTTTTGCTGGCGCTGGCGCTGCTGGTGGCCTTGGCGGTAGCGGCGCTGCATTGGTGGATTGTGCCCCGTATCAATGACTTTCGCCCGCAAGTGGAATCTCGCCTGTCCAGCGCTCTGGGCGTGCCGGTGCGCATCGAGCAATTGCAGGCCGATGGCAGCAATGGCCTGGTCCCCGCCGTGGCGGCCAAGGGCGTGCAACTGCTGCAACCGGACGGCAGCGCCGGGCTGAGCTTGCCCGAAGTCAAGGTGGCGCTGTCCGTGCCCTCGCTCCTGCGCCTGCGCGCCGAGCAGATCGCGATTGTGGCGCCGCAACTGCTGGTGCAACGCGCGGCCGATGGCCAGCTGCGGGTGGCGGGCCTGGCCATCGCGGCCTCGGAACAAAGCGACTCCAGTGCGGGCGCGGATTGGCTTTTCCGCCAGCGCGAAGTGGTGCTGCAAGGCGGCTCGGTGGTCTGGGACGACCAGCTGCGTGGCCTGCCGCCCGTCACCTTTGCCGATGTGAACCTCTTGCTGCGCAACCCCGGCCTGCGCCACGAATGGCAAATCAGCGCCCGTCCGCCCGCCGAGTGGGGCGATGTGCTGGAACTGCGCGGCCGCATGCGCCAGCCGATCTGGGCGCTGCACGACGGTAATTGGAAGCACTGGAGCGGCCAGCTCTACGCCGAGGCGCGGCAGCTCAATGCAGCGGCCATGGCACCTTATCTGCCGCCAGCGGTGGGTTTGCAGCAAGGTATTGGCACGGCGCGGCTCTGGCTCGATGTAGACCGTGGCCAGTGGAAAAACGCCACCGCTGATATTGCGCTGCGCGATGTGGGCGTGCGGCGCGGCTTCCAGGGCTTTCGTGAGAAAGCCGTGGGCGACGGTGCCACCGCAACCGCGGACCGTGCGGCCGACAAACCGGCAGAGGGCGCCGACAGCATTTTGCTGCTGCGCTCGGTGCAGGGCCGCTTGGGTGGCGTGGCCGACGACCGCGGTTTCCGCTTGTTCACCGACAAGCTGGCCGTTGAATCGGCCAGCGGCCAGCACTGGCCGGGCGGCAGCGCCAAGCTCAATCATGTGTATGCCCAGGGCTCGCAGCCCAGCGAAACCGAAGCCAGCGCGCAGTCGCTCGACATCGCCTCCTTGGCCGAGCTGGCGCGCCTGCTGCCCGTGCCGGCCGATGTACGCCAATGGCTGGCCAGCAACCGGCCAGCAGGCCTGATCCGTAGCGCCTCGGCGCATTGGCGCGGCGATGCGGACGAAGTCAAAGACTGGCGCGCCAAGGCCGAAGTCAGCCAATTGGCCTTTGGTATGCCCGGCGCGCCCATCTCCAGCAAGGCCGCGCGCGATGCGCATGGCGGCCTGGTGCTGGCGGCCCACGAAGCCCACATCGGCCTGCGTGGCCTGGATGTGACGCTCGACGCCAACGCCAGCGGCGGCGAAGCCACATTGCAGTTCGCCGATGGTGCGCTCTATCTGCCCAAGGTGTTTGAAGACCCGCTGGTGCCGGTGAACGAGCTGCGCACCAGGCTGGACTGGAAAGTACAGGGCGAGAAGATCAGCATGCAGTCGGACAAGCTGGAATTTGCCAACCCGCACGCAGCCGGCCATGCCCGCTGGTCGTGGCGCACGGCCGATCCGGACAAATCCTCGGCCCACTCACGCTTTCCTGGCGTTTTGCAATTGCAAGGCGTGCTCGACCGTGCGGATGGCACCAAAGTGCACCGCTATTTGCCGCTGCACATTCCGGCCGAAGCGCGGCACTACGTGCGCGACTCCATCCTGGCCGGGCAGGCAAGCAAGGTGCGCTTCGAGCTGAACGGCGATCTGCACGACATGCCTTTCCGCCAGCCGGGTTCGGGCGTTTTCCGCATCACCGCGCCGGTGCGCGATGTGCGCTATGCCTATGTGCCGGCCTCGCATTTGCACCCGGGCGACAAGCCCTGGCCGGAGTTGAACAAGCTCTCGGGCGAGCTGCTGTTTGAAGGCGCCGGCATGCAGGTGCGGCAGGCCAAAGGCATTCTCGATGGCAACGAGCGCATTCGCGTGGAGCAGGCCACGGCCACGATCGCCGATTTTGACAAGACCCAGGTCATCGTCAACGCCCAGGCACGCGGCCCCTTGGCCGACATGCTGGCCACCGTGCAACGCACCCAGGTGGATACGCTGACGCGCGGCGCCATGGCCCAAACCGTGGCCGACGGCGATGCCCAGTTGCAGCTGCAGCTCGATTTGCCCGTGCACCACATGGAGCAATCCAAGGTGGCTGGCAAAGTGCTGCTCTCGGGCAACCGCATCCAGTTCCACAGCGATGCACCGGTGGTGCGGCAGGTGACGGGCGCGGTGCAGTTTTCCGACCACGGCTTTGCCCTGCAAGAGCTGCGTGGCCAGGCCTTTGGCGGGCTGGCCGAGTTTTCCGGCGGCATGGACGTCTCGGGCCTGCAGCCAGGCGCCGACCATGGCCCCGCTGTCGATGTGCGCGTGAGCGGCGTGGCCACGGCCGAAGGCTTGCTGCAAGCGCAAGAGCTGGGCCCGACGGTACAGCTGGCGCAATGGGCCAAAGGCCAGACGCCATACCAGTTGCGCATCAGAATGGCGCGTGGGCAGCCGCTGATCGATGTGCGCAGCGATCTGCAAGGCATGGCCGTGAACCTGCCCGAGCCGCTGAACAAAGCCGCCGAGCAAAGCTGGCCCACGCACTTTGCCAGCACGCTCAGCGATGCTTCCGGCAGCAGCACGCCACTGCGCGAGCAGATGGACCTGGATGTGGCTGGCCGCCTGCAACTGCGCTATGTGCGCGAGCTGGGGGCCGACGCGCAAACACCGAGCAAGGTGGTGAGCGGTGCCATCCGCGTGGGCCCGGGGGCCTTGGCCTTGCCGGCTAAGGGCGTGGTGGTGGAAGCGAATCTGCCCCGGCTGGACGTGCAGGAATGGCAAAAGGCCTTGCAGATTTTGCAGAGCGATGCGCCCGCTGCGGCGGCTTCGGCATCTGCTGCAGCTCCGGCACCAGCCAGCCCGGCAACGGCCCAGCCTGCAGCGCGCAGCTACGCCGAGCGCGCCAACGAGTATTTGCCCGATCACTGGGATGTGCGTGTCGATGCGCTGCAGGTGCGCGGCATTGATGTGCAAAAACTGCAATTGCGTGGTTCGCGCTCGGGCGCGCGCTGGAGCAGCCAGATCCAGTCGAGCCTGATGGACGGCCGGCTTGACTACGAGCAGGAAAGCGGCGGCCCCGGCACCATCCGCGCCCGCCTGTCGCAGCTGCGCGTGGGCCAGGAAGAGGGCGCGGCCAGCAAGGCCGGCAACAGCAACCACAGCGAAGACGCCAGCAACGAACAGCCGCGCAAACTGCCTGCGCTGGACATTGTGGTGGACGACCTGCGCTGGCACGGCCACTCCGCCGGCCGCCTGGAGCTGCAGGCCGTCAACCGCAGTGAGGGTGCGCAATCCTGGTGGCATTTGCGCCAAATGCAGCTGAGCAACGACGCAGCCAGCCTGCAAGCCAGCGGCGATTGGGGCGAGGCACGCAATGCATCGGCGGGCCCGGGCTCACTCAGCGGCCGCCGCACGCAGCTGGATATAAGGCTCGACCTCAAGGACACCGGCCAGCTCTTGCAGCAGCTGGGCATGGCCGGAGTCCTGCACCGTGGCAAAGGTATGCTGCAAGGCAAGCTGGCCTGGACCGGCAGCCCGCTGAACCCCGATTACCACAGCATGGACGGGCAGCTGCATATCGACGTGGGCCAGGGCCAGTTCCTCAAGGTCGAGCCCGGCATTGCCAAGCTTTTCGGTGTGCTGAACCTGCAAGCGCTGCCGCGCCGTTTGACGCTGGATTTCAAAGACATTTTCAGCGCCGGTTTCGGCTTTGACTTTGTGCGTGGCGATGTGCAGATCCGCGACGGCCTGGCCTCTACCACCAACCTGCAGATGAAGGGCGTCACCGCTGCCGTGCTGCTGGAAGGCAAGGCCGATCTGCGCGACGAAACCCAGAACCTGCATGTGGTGGTGATTCCTGAGCTGAACACCACCACCTTGTCGCTGGTGACTACAGCCATCAACCCGGTGATCGGTATTGGCACCTTCCTGGCGCAGGCGCTGTTCAAGGGCCAGATCACGCAGGCGGTGACGCAGGAGTTCGAGGTGACAGGCTCCTGGTCCGAGCCCGAGGTGAAAAAGCTGGCGCGCCGCGCCCAGACCGAGCGCAATGCGGTGGAGCAAGCGCACTGAGCCTGTGCTTGGGCGAGCCAGCGCTGCGCTTGCGGATAATAGGGCTCTTCGCAAGGATGCCCGATGAAAGTAGCCGCCCTCCAAATGGTGACCAGCACGCGCTGGGAGCACAACCGCCAACAAGCCCTGCAGCTGCTGCATCAGGCTGCGCAAGGCGGTGCCGAGCTGGCGCTGCTGCCCGAGTATTTTTGCCTGATGGGCCAGCAGGACACCGACAAGCTGGCGCTGGCCGAACCCTACGGCAGTGGGCCCATGCAAGCGTTTTTGGCGCAAAGCGCCCGCGAGCTGGGGCTGTGGATTGTGGGCGGCACCTTGCCGCTGCAAGGGCCGGACGCGGCGCATGTGTACAACAGCAGCCTGGTGTTCGATCCGCAAGGCCGCTGTGTGGCGCGCTACGACAAGATCCATCTGTTTTGCTACGCCAATGGGCGCGAGGCTTACGACGAGCACCGCGTCATCACGCCGGGCGGCGAGCCGGTGAGTTTTGAGCTGCCCAGCCGGGATGGCCACCGCTGGCGCATCGGGCTGAGCATTTGCTACGACCTGCGCTTCCCCGAGCTCTACCGCCGCCATGCACAAGCGGGCGCGCATTTGCTGCTGGTGCCCAGCGCCTTTACTTACACCACCGGCCAGGCGCACTGGGAGCTGCTGCTGCGTGCGCGGGCGGTAGAGAACCTGGCCTATGTCTTGGCTGCCGCGCAAGGCGGCACGCACGAGAACGGGCGCCGCACCTGGGGCCACAGCTTGGCCGCCAATCCCTGGGGTGAGGTGATGGCGCTGCAGGCCAGCGAACCCGGCGTGGTGCTGGCTGAGCTGGATTGGGCCGCGCAGCAACTGTGGCGCGAGCAGCTGCCCGCCTTGCAACACCGCACGCCCGGCCTATGATGCAGCGCTGGATTCGCTGGTCCGCGCAACGCTGGCACCAGAGCTGGCGGCGCTGGTCTTTGTGGTCGCTTTTGGTGCTGCTGGTGGCCGGCATGCTGGTCACGCAGGTGTGGCTGGCCGGGCGCTATGAAATGACCGAAGTGCAGCAGCGCCTGGACCGCGAAACCGCCGACGCGATCACCGACATCCGCACTGCTTTCAACAACAACGTCACGCGCCTGCGCGCCATGCCCCGGTACGACGAAGACGCCATGGCCTGGCAATCGTCCGCCGCCGAGCTGCTGCGCAACCACCGCGATCTGGCGCACGTCGAATGGCGCGATACCCAGCTGCAGATTGTGGCGGCCGAGGAGTCGCCGTTTCTGAGCCTGCAATGGTCGGGCGTGGACCGCACCAGCACCAATACCGAGAGCAACACCGCCTGCATACGCGCCCAGCGCTCGGGCACGGCCTCGTATGCGGGCAGCTATTTCCTGTCGCAAGGCAACGGCACGGGGCTGGAGCTGCTGGAGCTGTGTGCGCCGGTGCAGACCGGCGAGCGCCTGCATGGCTTTGTGGTGGTTACCTATATCTTGCAGAACGTGCTGTCGGATCTGGTGAACGACAGCTTCCGCCGCAACCACGAGCTCTCGTTCACCGAACCCGACGGCACGCGCCTGGCCATCATCAGCACGCCGCGCCGGGGCTCGCGGGTTTTCACGTCCAGCCAGCTGCTGGATTTGCCGGGCGCCACCCTGATGCTGCGCGTGGACAGCTGGCACTCGGCGCCCAATGTGCTGCCCAATGTGATGACGGCGCTGGTCACCGGCATGTCGATTGCGCTGGTCACCGTGCTCGTGGTGCTGGTGCGCGACAACCGGCGCCGCCTCAAGGCCGAGCGTGATCTGGGCGATGCGCTGGCCTTTCGCAAGGCGATGGAGGATTCGCTCATCACCGGCTTGCGCGCCCGCGATCTGCACGGCACCACCACCTATGTGAACCCGGCGTTTTGCGAAATGGTGGGCTTCAGCGCCGAAGAGATTCTGAACCCGGCGCGCTCCACGCCGTACTGGCCGCCCGAGCTGGCGCCCGAGTACGCACGGCGCCAGCGCATGCGCTTGTCGGGGCAGACCTCGCCCACGCGCGAAGGCTATGAATCGACCTTCATGCGCAAGGACGGCACGCGCTTTCCGGTGCTGATTTTCGAGGCGCCGCTGATCAACGCCGCCGGCCTGCACACCGGCTGGATGAGTGCGTTCGTCGACATGAGTGAGCAGCGCCGCATCGAAGAGCTCTCTCGCGCCTCGCAAGAGCGCCTGCAAGCCACGGCGCGCCTGGCCACGGTGGGCGAAATGGCTTCGTTGCTCAGCCACGAACTCAACCAGCCGCTGGCCGCCATCTCCAGCTACGCCACCGGCACGCTCAACCTGCTGCCCGACGACGCGCCGCCCGCCGAGCTGCAAGAGCACCTGCCCGATGTACGCATGGCCGTGCAACGCATGGCCTACCAGGCCGAGCGGGCGGGCAAAGTGATCAAGAGCGTGCACGATTTTGTGCGCCGCCGCGGCCAGACCCTGGAGCTGGTGGCGCCGCAGGAATTGCTCGACGCCGTCTTGCCGCTCGTGCGCCTGCAGGCGCGTAAACTGCAAGTGCAGGTGATGACTGTGGTGGTTCCTGACGTACCCGCCGTGTACTGTGACCGCACCATGGTTGAGCAGGTTTTGCTCAACCTCAGCCGCAACGGCATGCAGGCCATGGACCATGCCGATTGTGAAGAGCGGCTGCTGCGCATCGACGTGCGCATGGCCAGCCAGCAAGGCCAGCGCGCCTGGGTGGAATTTGTGGTGGCGGATGGGGGCCAGGGCATCTCTGACGCAGTAGCGCAGCAGCTGTACACGCCATTCTTCACCACCAAGGACGAAGGCATGGGCCTGGGCCTGAGCTTGTGCCGCACCGTGGTTGAGCAGCACGGCAGCCACCTGGTGCACAACAACAACAGCCCTCAGGGTACGATCTTCAGTTTTACCTTGCCAACCTGGCGCAACGATTGAGAGACAAGATGCAGCCGCTTGTGAATTCCACCGTGTACATCGTGGATGACGACGCCGAAGTGCGCGATGCCCTGGCCTGGCTGCTGCGCTCGCGCCGCCTGCTCAGCGAAGGCTTTGGCTCGGCCGAGGCCTTTGCTGCCATGCTGCAAACCCGCTCGCCACAAAAAGACCCGGCCTGTGTGCTGCTCGACGTGCGCATGCCCGGCATGAGCGGCTTGGCCTTGTTCGACCGTCTGGTGGAGATGCAGGTGATCGCCGCCATGCCGGTGATCTTTTTGACCGGCCATGCCGACGTGCCAACGGCTGTAGCCACCGTCAAGCGCGGTGCCTTCGATTTTTGCGAAAAGCCTTTTTCCGACAACGCCTTGGTCGACCGTGTGGAGCAGGCCTTGCACGCCTCGGCGGCCTACCTGGAAACCTTGCGCTCGCAGCAGCAGGTGCGTGCTCGGGTCCATGAACTGACCGAGCGTGAGCAAGCGGTGATGCGCCTGGTGATCGACGGTTTGCCCAACAAGCTGATCGCGGACGAGCTGACGATCAGCGTGCGCACGGTGGAAGTGCACCGCGCCCGCGTGTTTGACAAGATGCAGGTCAAATCGGCAGTGGAGTTGGCTAATGTGTTGAGGGAGTTGGGGTAGCGCGGGTTGCGGCGCGCTTAGCCGCCGAAGGGTTGTTTTCTAACTGGCGTTGTGCTGCTTTGCTTGCAGCGGCTGGCCGGGTCTGAATGAGCGAACTCACAACTCATTCAGCAAGTGGCGCAGTTCTCGCAGGCTGTTGGCTGTTCCCAACCCTTTCAGCCAGCGCCTGCGGACGCGGCAAACGGCGGCGGTTTGGCTGCCGCAGAGCAGCCAAACTTCGTGCTCTGACTTGCGGCAGCTGTTTGACCGGAGCGCCTTGGCGCGGAGGGAGTTTTGCCGCACGCCGCCGTTTGTTGGGGGCGCAGGTTGCCGCCATTGACCCGCTTTGCGGGGCAGTGGGGGACGCTGGATGTGGGCACGCTTCTTTGCTGACTTTCTTGCCGTGCAGCAAGAAAGTTAGTCGCCCGCCGGGGCGAGACCCCCGGCCAGCTGCAGCATGCAGAAAGCCCAACGCCAGTTATATAAACAAGCTGCGAGAGGCGGCAAGCAAGAAGCAAGCTGAGTTGTGGCCACTGTCGTCCGAGAAAGTGCAAAACAAAGAGCGCCCGAGAAGGCGCTCTTTGTCAGTCCAGCAAGGCAAGCTTATCGAGCGGCTTGCACTTCGCCGACAAAGATTTCCACGCGGCGGTTGCGGGCGCGGCCGTCGCCGGTGTCGTTGGTGGCAATCGGCTGGCGCGAACCCATGCCTTGCACCTGGATGCGCGAGCCACTCACGCCGCGGGCGGTGATGTAGTTGCGCGTGCTCTCGGCGCGGGCCAGCGACAGCGGGTCGTTGATGCCGTCGTTGCCGGTGCTGTCGGTGTGGCCGATGATCTTGACTTGCGTGTTCGGGTTGTTGCGCAGGCCTTCGGCAAAGCGGTCCAGGATCGGGGCGAAATTGCCCTGGATGTCGGAGCGGTTGGTTTGGAACGAGATGTCGCTCGGGATGTCCAGCTTGAGCTGGTTGTCAGGCGTTTGCGTCACGGTCACGCCCGTGCCCTGCGTGGCTTGCTCCATCTCCTGCTTTTGCTTTTCCATGTGCTGCGACCAGATGTAGCTGCCCAGCGCGCCAATACCGGCGCCGATCACGGCACCTGAGCCAGCGTGGCCGCCGGCCATGGCACCCACGGCAGCGCCGCCCAGGGCGCCTACGCCTGCGCCAGTGGCGGTGCGGCGCTGGGTGTCAGACATGTTGGCGCAGCCGGTCAGAACGGCCAGGCTGGCGACGGTGCAGATCAGAATTTTTTTGCTCATGCTTCAACTCCTCTAAAGGTGGCCCCTCCATGGGCCACATCAGAAGGCAAATTGTGAGCGCCGCACACGTTAATTGCCAGCGACAAAGCTTAAAAATGGTAAAAACGACGCCAATGAGCGGCCTCGTCCTACGGCTGGCAAAGCCTACTCGCGTGGTGGCTGCTCATCTTTGCGTACGATTTCCCCTTTTTTGCGACCGGCAAACATCGTCCACCAGACGATCGCCACCAGTATGACCAACGCCAATAGCGCTTCCAGCAATATCAGTCCCATGAGTCGTCGTTCCTTAACTGCGCTGTGGATGGCTGCCATTGTAGGAATACTGTCTGCCTGCTCCACCCAGGTTCCCCTGGAGCCGGCACCGGGTTCGGGCTCGCAGCCGTCGGTTTCGGGCGGTATCGAGGTGCTGCCGCCCGATGCCAATGAGCCGCTGCCGCCCGCCATTCAACAGGCCAAGAGCCGCTGGGTGCCCGTGCACTGGTCGTCTTTGCCGGGCCTGGAGCAAGACAATCTGCCCGATGCCTGGAACGCCTGGATCAAAAGCTGCGGCCGCCCGCCTGCCCCGTTTGCGCAGTTTTGCTCGGAAGTGCGGCGCATGAGCATGGCCACGCCCACGGAGCAGCGCGAGTGGATGGTTTCGCGCTTTCAGCCCTACCGCGTGGAATCGCTCGACGGCAACCCCGACGGCATGCTGACCAGCTATTTCGAGCCCATGCTCGATGGTGCGCGCCAGCCCGGCAATGGTTTCTCGATCCCGCTCTACCGCGCGCCCGCCAGCCTGGGCCAGCGCAAGCCCTGGTACAGCCGCCAGCAGATCGAAACCCTGCCGCAAGCGCAGGCCGAGCTGCAAGACCGGGTGATCGCCTGGGTGAACGACCCGGTCGACGCCATGGTGTTGCACATTCAGGGCTCGGGCCGCGTGCGCGTGCAAGAGGCTGATGGCTCTACCCGCTTGATCCGCGTGGCTTATGCGGCCACCAACGACCATCCATACAAAAGCATCGGCCGCTGGCTGCTCGACCAAGGGCTGGTGCGCGATGCCACCTGGCCTGGCATCAAGGCCTGGATCGCCGCCAACCCCGGCCGCGTGAACGAGCTGCTGTGGAGCAACCCGCGCTATGTGTTTTTCAAGGAAGAGCCGCTGTCGCCGCTGGACGCCGAGTTCGGCCCCAACGGCGCACAAGGCGTGCCGCTGACGCCGGGCCGCTCGATAGCGGTGGACCGCGCCAGCATTCCATACGGCACGCCGGTGTGGCTGTCGTCTACCGGGCCCACCGTGCGCCTGAACCGCCTGGTGATGGCGCAAGACACGGGCAGCGCCATTTTGGGCGCGGTGCGTGCCGATTACTTTGCCGGCTGGGGCCACGAGGCGGGCGATTTTGCCGGCCGCGTCAAGCAGCCGCTGCGCCTGTGGGTGCTGTGGCCGCGCGGCATGGCCAAGCGATAACGACTGATTGGATGGCTGCTGGCGTACGCCGGGCGGTTTCTAGCAACTGATTTTTGCCAAAAGCATCAGGCTGTGCTTACTGCGCAGCCTGGTGCTTTTTGTATTCGCCGATCCAAGTCTCTACACAGGTTTGCAGGCAGGCCGTGTTGTTGGCAAACATTTCCAGATGCTTTTTGCAGGCCTGCATGGCCGCTTGCGGGTGGGATTGTTGGATGGCGCTGTAGACCTCGCGGCCCACGCTGACGCAGATATTGGGGTCGCGCTTGGCTGCTGGAGTTGCTGCCATGCTGGCGGCGGCTGGCTCTGCGGCTGCGGGCTTGGCCGCGCGTGGCGGTGCTGCATGGGTGGTTTTGCCCACTTCGGCTTGCGTCTCCGTTTGCGCGCAAGCCACTTGTTGGAAAGTGACTTTGCCATCGGCCTGCTTGCATTGGTAAATGGGGCCCGCTTGCGCACCCGCCATGCTCAGGCAGGCGGCCAAAGCCAAGAGGGCGAGAGAAGCCAGGCGCGGTCCGCGGCGCAGCAAAGTCAGGGAAGCCATGGAGTTTTTCAGCGTTTATCAGCGCTTGTTAGCAGGTGTAACTGGCAATGGTAGCGCACTGCTGGACTTGACCTCGCCCAGGGAAAACGTGGTGTGCACATCTTTCACATTGGGCAGCCGAAGCAGCACATTGCGGATAAAGCCCGAGAAGCTCTCCAGATCTTTGGCCACCACCTGCAGCTCGAAGGTGCCGGCGCCGCTGATGTAGTGGCACGAGGTGACCTCGGGCAGCAGGCGGATCGACTCTTCCATGCGCAAGGTGATGTCGGCCGTGTTCTGCGCCGCATCCACGCGCACAAAGGCGAGCACACCCAGGCCGAGCTTGTGCCGGTCGAGCGTGGCGTGGTAGCCGGTGATGTAGCCCGACTCCTCCAGCGCCCGCACGCGCCGCCAGCAAGGCGCTGCCGACAGGCCTACGCGCTGGGCCAGCTCGGCATTGGTGAGACGGGCATCATTTTGCAATTCTTGCAGGATCGCCCAGTCGAATTTGTCGAGTTGATTCATATTTCGGCATTATTGAGCAAGATTCTTTCAAAAACTAGGGAAGCCCCGGCAAGAAAAAGAATACTTTATCCGCGCGCTTGACCGTACACTGCTGCGATGAATGGCGTGGTGTTTTGCCGCGCCGCCGGCCTTGGCGCCGGCATCTATAAAAAACCCCCACAGACCCGGATCGGCCACAAGCCCTGACCGGGTTGCTCCAACAGGAGACAACACGATGAATGCATCACTGCCCGAGTCCATCCGCAAGGCTCTGGAGACGGTAAGCCTCGACGACAAATACGCCCTGGACCACGGTCGGGCCTTTATGAGCGGCGTGCAAGCCCTCGTACGCCTGCCCATGCTGCAGCGCCAGCGCGATGCTTTGCAGGGCCTGAACACGGCCGGCTTCATCAGCGGCTACCGTGGCTCGCCGCTCGGCGGCTACGACCAGGCGCTCTGGGCGGCCAAGAAGTACCTCAAAGAGAACAACATCGAGTTCCAGCCTGGCGTGAACGAAGAGCTGGGCGCCACGGCCGTCTGGGGCACGCAGCAGCTCGATCTGTATCCGCAGAGCAAAAAGTTCGACGGCGTTTTTGGCATCTGGTACGGCAAGGGCCCGGGTGTAGACCGCAGCGTGGACGTGTTCAAGCACGCCAATATGGCGGGCACCTCCAAGTACGGCGGTGTGATTGCGCTGGCCGGTGATGACCACATCAGCAAATCTTCCACTGCTGCGCACCAGAGCGACCACATCTTCAAGGCCACGGGCTCGCCGGTGTTCTTCCCCTCCAGCGTGCAGGACATTCTGGACATGGGCTTGCACGCGTTCGCGCTGAGCCGCTTCTCGGGCGTGTGGTCGGGCATGAAGACGATCCAGGAGATCGTGGAATCCTCGGCCTCCATCTCGGTCGATCCGGACCGCGTCAACATCATCACGCCGGAAGACTTTGTCATGCCGCCCGGCGGCTTGCACATTCGCTGGCCCGACGCGCCGCTGGAGCAAGAGGCGCGCCTGATGGATTACAAGTGGTACGCCGCGCTGGCGTACATCCGCGCTAACAAACTCAACTACAACGTCATCGCCACGCCGCAAGACCGCTTTGGCATCATCTCCAGCGGCAAGGCCTATAACGACACGCGCCAGGCGCTGATTGATCTGGGCTTGGACGAGGCAACTTGCAACCAGCTCGGCATTCGCCTGCACAAGGTCAATGTGGTCTGGCCGCTGGAAGCATCGATCACGCGTGATTTCGCCATGGGTCTGCAAGAGATTCTGGTGGTCGAGGAAAAGCGCCAGGTCATCGAATACCAGCTCAAGGAAGAGCTGTACAACTGGCGCTCGGACGTGCGCCCGAACGTGCTGGGCAAGTTCGACGAGATCGACGGCGACAATTCCGGCGGCGAATGGTCGGTGCCCAACCCCAGCGCGCACTGGCTGCTGCGCCCGAAGGCCGATCTGACGCCGGCTATCATTGCGCAGGCCATTGCCAAGCGCCTCAAGAAGCTGGGCGTGCCCGACGATATCGTGCGCCGCATGGATGCGCGCCTGGAAGTGATTGCCGCGCGTGAGAGGGGTCTGATCGAGCTCAAGCAGGACAGCGGCGACCGCCTGCCCTGGTTCTGCAGCGGCTGTCCGCACAACACCAGCACCCGCGTGCCCGAAGGCAGCCGCGCCGTGGCCGGCATTGGCTGCCACTACATGGTCAACTGGATGCCGGACCGCAACACCAGCACCTTCACGCAGATGGGCGGCGAAGGCGTCACCTGGGTCGGCCAGGCGCCGTTCACCACCGACAAGCACATCTTCTCGAACCTGGGCGACGGCACCTACTTCCACAGCGGTTTGCTGGCCATTCGCCAAAGCATTGCCGCCGGCGTCAACATCACCTACAAGGTGCTGTACAACGACGCGGTAGCCATGACCGGCGGCCAGCGCGTGGGCGAGCGCCCCGAAGGCCATTCGGTGCTGCAGATTATGACCAGCCTCATCTCCGAAGGCGTGAAAAAGCTGGTGATCGTGACCGACGAGCCGCAAAAATACGATGGCGTGGCCTTGGGCGCCGGCGTCACCGTGCACCACCGCGACGAGCTCGACCGCATCCAGCGCGAGTTCCGCGAGATTCCGGGCACCACGGCCATCATCTACGACCAGACCTGCGCCACCGAAAAGCGCCGTCGTCGCAAACGCGGCACCATGGCTACGCCGGACAAAACCGTGGTCATCAACGAGGCAGTGTGCGAAGGCTGCGGCGATTGCTCGGTCAAGTCGAACTGCCTGTCGGTTGAGCCGGTCGAGACCGAGTTTGGCCGCAAGCGCAAGATCAACCAGAGCACCTGCAACAAGGATTTTTCTTGCGTCAACGGCTTCTGCCCGAGCTTTGTCACCGTCGAAGGCGGCAAGCTGAAAAAGGCCAAGAAAGAGCAAAAGGGCGACCTGAGCAAGCTGCCCGCTCTGCCTGAACCGCTGCTGCCCAATGCCAGCCAGGCCTGGGGCATCGTGGTGGCCGGCGTAGGCGGTACGGGCGTGATCACCATCGGCTCGCTGCTGGGCATGGCTGCGCACCTGGAAGGCAAGGGCGTGGTCACGCAAGATGCGGCCGGCCTGGCGCAAAAGGGCGGCTCCACCTGGAGCCACATCCAGATCGCCAACTCGCCCGACGCCATCTACACCACCAAGGTCGATACCGCCAAGGCAGACTTGATCATTGGTTGCGACCCGATCGTGGCCGCCACCAAGACCACCTTGGCTGCCATGCAGCAAGGCCGCACCTTTGTGGCGCTGAACACGCACAACACGCCAACAGCTGCTTTCGTGCACAACCCCAATTGGCAGTTCCCTGAGGCCAGCTGTGAAGCCGCCATTCTGGCCGCCGTGGGCCAAGAGGGCGTGGGCATGTTCGATGCCGAGCACATCGCCACCCAGGCGCTGGGCGACAGCATCTACACCAACCCGCTGATCCTGGGCTACGCTTGGCAAAAGGGCCGCGTACCGCTGTCGCTGGCCGCGCTGATGCGCGCCATGGAGCTGAACGGCGTACAGGTGGACAACAACAAGGCCGCCTTCGAGTGGGGCCGCCAGTGCGCTGCCAACCTGCAGCAAGTGCAAAGCATGTTTGCCGCGCAGCAAGTCATCCAGCTGGTGAAAAAACCTTCGCTCGAAGAGCTGGTGGCCAAGCGCGTCGCTTTCCTGACCGATTACCAAGATGCTGCTTACGCCGCGGACTACCAGACTTTCGTGAACAAGGTGCACGCCGCCGAAGCGCAGCTGGGCATCAGCACGCGCCTGTCGCAAGCGGTGGCGCGCTACCTGTTCAAGCTGATGGCGTACAAGGACGAGTACGAAGTGGCGCGCTTGCACACCAGCCAGGAGTTCACGGACAAGATTGCCAACATGTTTGAAGGTGATTACAAGATCGTGCACCACCTGGCCCCGCCGCTGACCGCCGCCAAAAACGACAAGGGCGAGCTGGTGAAAAAGGCTTACGGCCCCTGGATGCGCAAGGCCTTTGGCCTGATGGCCAGCCTGAAGGGTCTGCGCGGCGGCGCGCTGGACATCTTTGGCCGCACCGAAGAGCGCAAGATGGAACGCGCCCTGATCCAGGAATACCGTGCCTGCATCGAAGAGCTGCTGCGCGGCCTGAACGCGGGCAACCTGGCACTGGCGGTAGAAATTGCCAGCATCCCCGAAGACATCCGCGGCTACGGCCATGTGAAGGAGCGCCATCTGGTGACGGCCCGTGCCAAGTGGCAAGAGCTGCTGCAGCGCTGGCGCAACCCGCAGGCGGTGGCGGAGGTGGCGGCCTCGGCGGCCGTGCGCCAACCTGCCAAGGTTTGATCGCGCGCCGCGAACCAGGCATTATTCCCTTGCAAGCCGCTCTTCGGAGCGGCTTTTTTTCGCCTGCGATATCGTCTGCTGCGACCCTGACATTTTTGTAACACGCAGGCTGCTGGCGGGCCGGACGGATGCTGGCCCAAAACAAAGCCGAGGAAAGCAATGGTGCAATCTGCCGGTGCTTTGGCATGAAAGCTGCTTAATTCCATGAAAACAACCAGAAAAACCAGCGAACCCGCAGGTATTGCCTGGTCGTTGGCAAAAGGGCACGCATACAATGCTTGTCTTTGGGCCTTGGTTTTCATCATGGCAGGGCCTGCACCTACGTTTGGAGCCTTCTTTGTTTATCTCTTCTGCTTTTGCCCAGACCGCACCCGCCGCTGCCGCATCGGGTGGCATGACCTCGACGCTGACCAGCATGCTGCCTTTGGTGCTGATGTTTGTGGTGCTGTATTTCCTGATGATTCGCCCTCAGATGAAGCGCCAGAAAGAGCACCGTGCGATGATCGACGCGATCACCAAGGGCGACGAAGTGGCCACCTCGGGTGGTCTGGTGGGCCGAGTGGTCAGCCTGGACGAGCAATTCATGCAAGTGGAACTGGCCCAAGGCGTGGTGGTTCAGCTGCAGCGTGGTGCTGTGGTGCAAGTGCTGCCCAAGGGCACGCTCAAGTAAATCGCTGTCTCGACAGCCTCTGGCGCAGCAAGTGCTGCGCCTTGTATTTTGCGTAAGGTAAGAGCGCGATCATGAACCGTTATCCGGTCTGGAAGTATGCGATTATTGTGGTCGCGCTTCTGGTGGGGATCATCTACACCCTGCCGAACTTTTTTGGAGAAGCGCCTGCTGTGCAGGTGGCTTCGGTCAAGGCCACCGTGGCCGTGGACAGCGCTTTGGAAAAGCGTGTCGAGAGCTTGTTGGCGCAGGCCGATGTCAAGCCCTTGGCCATCACCTTGGAAGGCGGCTCGATCCGGGCGCGCTTTGACAAGGAAGACGAGCAGCTCAAAGCCAAGGGCGTGCTGGAAAAAGCACTGATCCCGGATCCGGCCGATCCCTCGTACGTGGTGGCGCTGAACCTGATCTCGCGCTCGCCCGCCTGGCTCACGGCCTTGCATGCCAAGCCCATGTACCTGGGCCTGGACTTGCGCGGCGGCGTGCACTTCACCTTGCAGGTGGACATGCAGGCAGCCATCACCAAGCGCATTGAAACGCTGACCAGCGATGTACGCCTGGCTCTGCGCGACAAGAAAATCCGCCATGGCGGTGTGAACCGCGACGGCCAGTCGCTGGAAGTGCGCCTGCAGGACGAAGCCACCGCCACCACGGTACGCAACCTGATCGCCGACACCATGCCTGATCTGCAGGCCAGCGTGAACGAGGCTGGCGGCGCCTTTGTGGTGCGCGCCAACATCAAGCCCGAGTCGCTGCGCTCGGTGCAGGACCAGGCGCTCAAGCAGAACATCACCACCTTGCACAACCGGATCAACGAACTTGGCGTGGCTGAGCCCGTGATCCAGCAGCAAGGCGCTGACCGCATCGTGGTGCAGCTGCCTGGCGTGCAGGACCCGGCCCAGGCCAAGGATATTCTGGGTCGTACCGCCACGCTGGAAGTTCGCATGGTCGACGAAAGCTCCGAAGCGCGCTCTGCCGAAATGGGCTCGGGCCCAGTGCCCTTTGGCTCGGAAAAATACAACGACCCGAACGGCCAGCCGATCGTGGTGAAAAAGCAGGTCATCCTGACCGGCGAGAACCTGAACGACGCCCAGCCCGGCTTTGACAGCCAGACGCACGAAGCGACCGTGAACCTGACCTTGGATGGCAAGGGCGCGACCATCTTCAAGGATGTGACCAAAGAAAACATCGGCAAGCGCATGGCCATCCTGCTGTTTGAAAAAGGCAAGGGCCAAGTGGTGACCGCACCGGTGATTCGCTCCGAAATCGGCGGTGGCCGCGTGCAGATCTCGGGCCGCATGACGACCAAGGAAGCCAGCGACACCTCGCTGCTGCTGCGCGCCGGCTCGCTGGCCGCGCCGATGGAAATCATCGAGGAATACACCATCGGCCCGAGCATGGGCAAGGAAAACGTGGAAGCCGGTATCAAGAGTGTGGTGGGCGGTTTTGTCGCCATCGCCATCTTCATGTGTCTGTACTACATGGTGTTCGGCGTGATCTCGACGATTGCACTGGTGGTGAACCTGCTGCTGCTGATGGCTGTGCTGTCCATGCTGCAAGCCACGCTCACCTTGCCGGGCATTGCCGCCATGGCGCTGGCCATTGGTGTGGCCATTGACTCGAACGTGCTGATCAATGAACGGGTGCGAGAGGAGTTGCGCGCAGGCGCTGCGCCGCAGTCGGCCATTCATGCCGGCTACGAACACGCCTGGCACACCATTTTGGACTCCAACGTCACGACGCTGATCGTCGGCCTGGCTTTGCTGGCCTTTGGCTCCGGCCCGGTGCGTGGCTTTGCCGTGGTGCACTGCATCGGTATTTTGACCAGCATGTTCTCGGCCGTGTTCTTCTCGCGTGGCCTGGTGAACCTGTGGTATGGCTCGCGCAAGAAGCTCAAGAGCGTGTCCATTGGCCAAGTCTGGAAACCCGAGGGGGATGACCACCGCTCGGTGGCGTCCGTCAAACGTTAAGGAGGAAGAAGCAAATGGAATTCTTCCGCATCAAAAAAGATATCCCGTTCATGAAATACGCGTTGGTGCTCAACGCGATTTCGGTCATCACCTTCATCCTGGCGGTCTTCTTTCTGACCACCCGCGGCCTGCACCTGTCGGTGGAGTTCACCGGCGGTACGGTGATGCAGGTGGCTTACGAGCAGCCGGCAGACGTTGGCAAGATCCGGGACCAGGTATCAGCGCTGGGCTACCAGGACATTCTGGTGCAAAACATTGGCAGCGCCGACCGGGTGATGATTCGCCTGCCGATCGAGAAAGGCGTGACTTCGACGCAACAAGGCGAAAAAGTCATGGCGGCTCTCAAAGCCGCCGATCCGGGCGTGAGCCTGTTGCGCAGCGAGTTCGTCGGGCCTTCGGTGGGCGAAGAGCTGGTGCACGGCGGCCTGATGGCGCTGGGCATGGTGGTGCTGGGCATCGTGATCTACCTGGCCATGCGCTTCGAGTGGAAGTTCGGCGTGGCTGCGGCCATCGCCAACATGCACGACGTGGTGATCATTCTGGGCTTTTTTGCCTTCTTCCAGTGGGAGTTCTCGCTCTCGGTGCTGGCGGGGGTGTTGGCCGTGCTGGGCTACTCGGTCAACGAATCGGTGGTGATTTTTGACCGGATTCGTGAAGCCTTCCGCAAGTTCCGCAAGCTCAACACGCACGAGGTGATCGACCACGCCATCACCTCGACCATGAGCCGAACCATCATCACCCACGCCTCGACCGAGGCCATGGTGCTGTCTATGTTCTTTTTTGGCGGCCCGAGCCTGCACTACTTTGCTTTGGCGCTGACTATCGGTATCCTTTTCGGTATCTACTCGTCAGTTTTCGTGGCGGCAGCGATTGCCATGTGGTTGGGCGTGAAGCGAGAGGACCTGGTCAAGTCGACCAAGAAAGAGATCGACCCCAACGACCCCAACGCTGGAGCCACGGTATAAACAGGCGATAACAAGCTTCTCAATACAACAACTCACCTAACGAGAACCCTGTGGCCGTTGCACCTTCGAACCAGCGCATCTGGCAGAAAAAACTGGCGCGTCAAGCGCGCCTGCGCTTTGTCGGCAGCCTGTGTGCCGGCTTGCCCGATGTGGTGGTGCAACTGCAAGTACAGGTGGGCCAGATGCTGGCCAAGCCCGAGGATGACTCGGTCCACCTGCATCTGGCGCTCACGGCGGCCGCCAAGGATTTTGAGAACCGCCAAGCATGGCTCGACGCCGCCAACCGGCGTTTGCGCCAAAGCCTGCTGACCGGCGACGAGGCCGCTGCCCGTGCCACGGTGCCAGTGACCAGTTTCGAGCTGGTGACCGACGAGGCCATGGAAGGCAAGATCATCGCCTCGCGCCTGACGGCGCAAATGATGGAAATGCTGGGCAGCAGTTTTGACAGTGTGCGCCGCGTCACCCAGTTTCTGGAAGGCCAGGATTTGCTGGCCACCGACGTGCTGCGACCTGAGACCTGGTGCCTGCGCCTGATCGAAGCCTGGGAAGACGCCAAGTGGGAGCGCGGTACGCTGGTTCTGGTGCGCGACTGCCTGCTCGAACAGCTGGGCCAACTGGGAAGCAAGGCCTATGAGGGCATTGAGCGTTTTTACGAAGAAAACAACGCAGCCACCGAAGAAGACCTGCGCAGCAACCGCATCAAGCGCAGCGAAGGGGATGCCAGCCCCGCTTCCCACACTTCACATTCCTCTGGTGGCACCGCAGCCGGTGCCATGGGGGCATCTGCAGGCTCGGGCGCTGCTGGGCTGCAAGCTGCTCCTGTTGGCAACCTCGGTGCAGGCTGGGGAGCCATGGGCGCAGCCAAGCAAAAGGCCAGTGGTGTGCTGGCGCAATTGCGGGGGTTCTTAGGCGGTATCGCTGGCCACGTAGTGGGCGGTGGTGCTGCTGGCGGTGAAGGTGCTGCAGGCGGCGCAGGCTTTGCCGGCGGTGCGATGGGTGCGGTAGGCGCAATTGGCGGTGGTTTTGTCGGCGCTGGTGGTGTTGCAGCTGCGGGCCCGGCAGGAGCCGCTGGTGGTGCAGGCGCTCCGGTGGTTGCAGGGCAGATTTCACCCGCCTTGCAGCAGGCCTTGGTGGGCCAGCCCACGGTGATCCAATCGGCCTGGTTCCATACTGCGGCAGCCGAATACGGCAATGATCCGGGCCGGATCGTGGCGCCGGTGGCGCTGGCGGTGCGCCAGCAGTCGTCGGCGCTCAAGCAGGTTGCGACGTCCGACGAAGAAAAGGCGATCATCGAGATCATCGCCTTGATGTTCCAAAGCATCCTCAACGAAGACCGCATCCCGGCCGGTATCCGCATCTGGTTTGCCCGCTTGCAAGTGCCGGTGTTGCGTGTGGCCTTGGCCGAGCCGGCTTTCTTCAACGATACCGAGCACCCGGCGCGCCAGCTGATCGACCGCATGGGCGCTTGTGTGCTGGGCTTTGAAGCGGCGGCGCTCAGTGGCACCGCGCTGGAGGCCGAGGTCAAGCGCGTGGTGCAGGTGATTGAGCAGTACCCGGAAACCGGCAGCCGAGTGTTCCAGCTGGTGCTCAAGGAGTTCCAGAAATTCCTCGAGAAAAACTTGACCGAACAAGCGCCCAAGGCGCAAGAGCTGGTGAGCCTGGCGCAGCAGGTGGAGCAAAAGGAAACGCTGGCCATCCAGTACACCATCCAGCTGCGCGACATGCTGCTGGACATGCCGGTGGATTCGGACATACGCGAGTTTCTGTTCAAACAGTGGTCCGATGTGCTGGCCATGTCGGCCATCCGCTTTGGTGCCGAGCACGAGAACACGCAAAAATTCAAAAAGGCCGCGCTGGACCTGGTGTGGTCGGCCTCGGCCAAGCCCAGCAAGGAAGAGCGCGCCAAGGTCATCCGCCAGCTGCCACTGCTGCAGACGGTGCTGCGCCAGGGCCTGACCTTGTCGAACGTGGTTGGTGAGCGCCAAGACGAAATGGTCAAGGAGCTGATGGACATTGTGGCCGGTGCTTTCCTGGCCAAGACCAACGAGATCCCGCCCGAGCGCATCCAGGCCATGGCCGAGCGTCTGGCGCACCTCGAAGATGCGCTCGACGAAGTGGTGTCGCCCGAGTACCCGCTGAGCGCCGAGAACATCGAGCTGATGCTGGGCATCGACACCAGCGCAGTCAACGTCATCGCTGACAACGATGTTGAGGTGAAACCCGAGGTGCTGGAATGGGCCAAGAACCTGGCTATCGGCAACTGGTTCTTGCTCGACCACAACGGCAACCCGCTGCAGGTGCAGTACGTCTGGCACAGCCAGCACAAGCAGCTGCATCTGTTTGCGGCGCTCAGCGGCCAGTATTTCTTGTTCCAGCTGCGTCGCATGGGCAACTACCTGCAGGTAGGCTTGCTGGCGCCGCGCGATGTGGAAGGCATTACTGCCCGGGCAGCGTGCGATGCGCTGGCCAAGATCGAGGCCAATCCCGAGCGTTTGCTGCAATAAATCCGTTAGAGCGTAAGCACGCTCTTAGGTCGGCTCAGCCGCTGACCAGGCGTTGGTACAGGCCGCCGGGCAAGCGGGCCACCTGGCCTTGCAGTTCTTGTTCCAGCAGCTGAATCTGCAGGCTGGCAATACTCCAGCCGGTGCGGGCAGACAGCGTATCCAGATCCACCGGGTCAAAACCCAGGGCTTGCAGCAAGGCGTCTGCTTCGGTTGCGGCTTCAGCGGGCAGCTCAAGCTGCTCGGCCAATGCGTCAGCGGCCACAGCGGCTTTGCCGCCAACGGTCAGGCGCGGCAACTCTTCCAGAATATCTTCCACCGATTCCACCAGCTTCGCGCCTTGGCGCAGCAGCGCATGGCAGCCCTTGCTTTGCGGCGAGTGGATGGAGCCGGGAATGGCAAACACCTCGCGCCCTTGTTCGCTGGCCATGCGTGCGGTGACCAGCGAGCCCGATTCAGGCGCGGCCTCCACCACCAGCGTGCCCAGCGTCAGCCCCGAGAGCAGGCGGTTGCGTTTGGGAAAGTTCTGCGCCAGCGGCGGTGTGCCCAGGTGGTATTCGCTCACGATCCAGCCTTGCTCGGCGATCTGCCGCGCCAGCGCGTGGTGCTGTTTGGGGTAGACGCGGTCAATGCCGGTGCCCACCACGGCCAGCGTGGCCGGGAAACGGCCCGGCTCGCCAGCGGCCAGAGCGCCCTGGTGCGCGGCTGCATCAATGCCCAGGGCCAGGCCGGAAACCACGCAAATGCCTTGCGCGACCAGTGCTTTGGCAAAACTGTGGGCGTTGCTGGCGCCTTGGGCCGTGGGGTTGCGGCTGCCCACGACGGCCAAGGCTTTGCCGGGCCAGGCACGCAGGCGGCCAAGCTCGTCAAACCAGCGCTCGTGGCCGGTGATGTACAGCAGCACGGGCGGATCGGCGGTCTCCAGCAAGGAGGGCGGGTAATCGCTGTCGCCCAGCGTAATGATGTGGCGCCGCAAAGGCGGCGTGGCGCCTTGCAGCCATTGCCAGGTGCTGGCTTGCAGCGCCAGCAGCTCTTCGCTGGGCTGGAGCAAGGCCTTGGCCTGGGCACTGTTGATGCAGGTTTGCAGCGCCTCGCTGGACTGCGCCAGAATCTGCGCCGGCAAACCAAAACTGGCCAGCAGGCGGCGAATCGAGGTGTTGCCCAGCTTGGGCGTGGCTGTGAGCTGGATCCAGTTGCGCAGTTCTTGTTCGGTCATCAGCTACTGCGCAACGGGAGTGCGCGAAGGTCAGGGTCGGTAGTCGGGCGAGACCAGCGCGTCGCCGATCTTCACGCCCTCCTTGGTTTCCAGAATCAGCGCGTAGGACACCTTGTCGAAGGTGCGGAACACCATGGCCAAGCCATTGGGTTCGTTGGGCAGCTTGATCACGGACTTGCCAGGGTCGGTCTTGTCCAGTATGCGGGCGCCACGGGTCATCAGGCGGAAGACATGGCCCAATTCCACCCCATCGGCTTGGCCGCGGTTGATCGAGATCACATTGTTGCGCGATGCGTAAGCCACCGAGTTGCTGCCGTAGATGGATACGACGCTGGCTTGCAGGCTTTCGTCGGGTGCATGCGGCACGTAGCTGGCCACGTTGAGCACGGGCAGCGGCAGCAGGCGGTCGCCCACGCGGATTTCTTCCTTGACCGACACCACTTCCAGGGTGGCTGGCACCGGATCGGTGTGCGCCTTGCCCTTGATGTCGAGCGTGGTTTCCTTGCGCTCGCCAGCGACCAGCTGTACCTTGCCCAGGTACTGGGCTTCGTAGCCGAGGATGTTGCCCGTCTCCGGGTCTTTCAGCGGCACCGCGTTGCGGAAGACGCGGTAGAACCGGCGCTCGTCGCCCATCTCCAGGGTCTGGTCATCGGCCGAGCGGCCGTAGATGCGGTCGCCCGTGGTGATCAGCTGGCGATCTGGCTGGGCCAGGCCCACCAGACGCGGCGCTTTGTCGCTTTCGCCGGCGGCCAGCACTTCGGGCTCCACCAGGAAGGCCTCGATCAGGCGCTGGTTGACAGCGGGCAGCGCCGAGCCAGACAGGCTTTCGCTGCGCACGCGCGGCGAGATGCGCACCACTTCTTCCTCGCCATTGCGAGAGGTGACCAGGCGGGCAAAGCCGTCCTTGCGCTCCAGGTACAGGGTTTGGCCAGGGTAGATCAGGTGCGGGTTGGCAATGCTTTTCAGGTTCATGCCCCACAGCTCAGGCCAGCGCCAGGGCTGCTTGAGGAACATGCGCGAGATGTCCCACAGCGTGTCGCCGCGTTTGACCACGTAGGTGTCGGGCGCATTGGCTGCCAGATCGCCCTCGGGGATGCCTTGCGACGCTACTTTCTGGGCGGTGCTGCGCTGCTGCGCCGTAACCGGCAGCTGCGACGCAGGCGTGGCCGCGAAACTGGTGATACAGACCGAGGCCAGAGCGGCCGCGATGGCGGTGTTGCGCAGTGGTTTGGACAGTGGCTTGGATGCTGGCATTGCCTTGTGACTCCCTCACAGACACTGGTGGGCGGTGGCCGCCGACCAGCTTTCAATCGTTTGTAATTCCCTCTGATTCTCGGGCCAAGCCCTTGATCGATCAATGATTATTGCAAGCCGGGCAGGCATTGGCGAGCAAAAGTGGCGAAAATAACGACATTCACAGATCAAATCTATGCCAATTCTGCCGATTCTTTGCTATCCCGATCCCCGTTTGCACAAGGTGGCCAAGCCTGTGGCAGCGGTGGACGACCGTATCCGCACGCTCACGCAAGACATGCTGGCGACCATGTACGACGCCAATGGCATCGGCCTGGCGGCCACGCAGATCGATGTGCACGAGCGCGTCATCGTCATCGACGTGTCCGAAGAGCGCGACCAGCCCATGGTCATCATCAATCCCGAAATCCTCTGGGCCAGCGACGAGAAGCAGCTGGGCGAGGAGGGCTGCCTGTCCGTGCCCGGCATTTACGACGGCGTGGAGCGCTCGGTAGCCGTCAAGGTGCGCGCGCTCAATGAAAAAGGCGAAAGCCGCGAGATTGACGCTGAAGGCCTGCTCGCCATCTGCATCCAGCACGAGATGGACCACCTGATGGGCAAGGTATTTGTCGAATACCTTTCGCCGCTCAAGCGCAACCGCATCAAGACCAAGCTGGTCAAGCAGCACAAGCGCGATCTGGCAGACGCCAAGGCTTGATATGCCACAAATGCCATCGTCACTTTTGCACCACATGCGCCGCGGCGCAGCGGGTATGGCGGTGGCTGCCTGCCTGGTTTTGGCGGGTTGCGCCTATCCGTCGCAGTTCAAGCCGGGCGCCTCTGCTGCAGCCGTGCAGGCCAAGCTGGGCGCGCCCTATAGCGTGTTGAAGCTCGACGATGGCGGCGAGCGCTGGCTTTACTCCACACAGCCCATGGGGCGCGAGGCTTTCCAGCTGCGCTTTGCCGCCGACGGCCAATTGCAATCGAACACGCAGGTGCTGACGGCCGATAACTTTGGCGCCATTCGCAATGGCCAGTACACCGAGCGCCAACTGCTGCAAGATTTTGGCCCGCCGGCCGAAGTCACCCAGGTGGCGAGTTTCCAGGGCCGCGTGTTTACCTACCGCTTTTGGGACAATAACATCAAGCGTTTTGCGCATGTGCACGTCGATCCGCAAGGCGTGGTGCAACGCCTGATGTTCATGGACGAGCCCCTGCCCGAACCGCGCGCCAAGGATTGATGCAAGGCGAGGCTGCCCACCTGGTACGGGCAGAGAGCGCCTGACGGCCCGGCGGCAACGCCCGGGCGAAAGAGTAGCAACGACATGAAAGTAGTATTTGCCGGCACGCCGGACTTTGCCCGCGTGGCATTGGAGCGGCTGCTGGCCGCAGGTTTTGAGGTGCCGCTGGTGCTCACCCAGCCCGACCGTCCGGCCGGCCGGGGCATGAAGCTGCAGGCTTCGCCCGTCAAACAATGCGCGCAAGCCCATGGCATTGTCGTCAGCCAGCCGCACAGCTTGCGCCTGGATGGAAAATACCCCGAGGAAGCCGCCGCTGCGCGCGAAGCCTTGCTGGCCGTGCAGCCCGATGTGATGGTGGTGGCCGCTTACGGCTTGATCCTGCCGCAATGGGTGCTGGACTTGCCCGCCAAGGGTTGCCTCAACATCCACGCCAGCCTGCTGCCGCGCTGGCGCGGCGCGGCGCCCATCCACCGGGCCATCGAGGCGGGTGATGCGCAAACCGGCGTCACCATCATGCAGATGGACATTGGCCTGGACACGGGCGACATGTGCCTGATCGAGCGCCTGCCCATTACCGCCACCGACACCACGGCCAGCCTGCACGACAAGCTGGCCGAGCTGGGCGGCCGCATGGTGGTGGAGGCGCTGGAGCTGAGCGCTTGCGGCGGCCTGAGCCGCACGCCGCAGCCTGCCGAGGGCGTAACTTATGCGCACAAAATCGAAAAAGCCGAAAGCACGGTGAACTGGGCCGACAGCGCCGAGCAGATCGACCGCCGCATTCGCGCCTTCAACCCTTTCCCGGCCGCTTCCACCCGCATCGGCGATGAAGTGGTCAAACTCTGGGTAGCGCAAATCGACAGCGCTGCGCGCGCCGCAGATGCACAGCCCGGCCAGATTTTGTCTGCCACAGATGCAGGCGTGGTGGTGGCTTGCGGTGAAGGCGCGCTGCGTATTACCGAGCTGCAGCGCCCAGGCGGCAAACGCCTGGCAGCTGCTGATTTTCTGCGTGGTCACGCCTTGCAGGCGGGCCAGATTTTGGGCGAATCCAGCCATCCACCGGCGGCTGCATGACCCTGCAGCAACTCCAGCGCGCCATGCAGCACCCGAGCTTTCGCGCCGGGGTGGTCGACATGTCGGGCACCTCGGTCGGCATTGCCGCCTGGGCGCTGGTCACCGGCGTTGCCATGGTCAAGGCCGGTATCTCGGTGCCGATTGCCATCTTCACCTCGTTGACGGTGTACGCCGGCAGCGCGCAATTGGCGGTTTTGCCCTTGCTGGCCGCGGGTGCGCCTTTGTGGGTGATCTGGTTCACCGCAGCCTGCGTCAACCTGCGCTTTGTCATCTTGTCGAGCATGTGGCGCAGCTACTTTGCCCACCTGCCGCTGTGGCACCGCTTGTGCATTGGCTTCTTCAGTGGCGATGTGATCTTTGTCGCCTTCATGCGCCGCTACACCGCGCCGGTGCCCAAGCCGCAGCAGGTGTACTACTTTTGGGGCGCATCGATCACCAACTTTCTGGTCTGGCAGGGCTTCTCCATTGCCGGCATTTTGATGGCCAACGTCGTGCCGCTTGAATGGGGCCTGGGCTTTGCCGGCGTGCTGGCTTTGCTGGGCGTGCTGTACTCGATGCTGATGGACCGCGCCACCAAGGTGGCTGCGCTGGTGGCGGCATCGGCTGCAGTGGCTGCTTTTGCCCTGCCGCTCAAACTCAATATCCTGGTGGCCATTGCCTGCGCCGTCACGATCGGTTTGCTGATCGAGGCGGTAGACCAGCGCGGCCGCAAACCCAAGATTGTGGTGGTGGCCAAAAGCCAGCCGCTGCCTTCGCCCGGCCCGGAGCAGCCTGATGATGGCACCAGTGCCGTGCCGGTGCGCGAGGAGCACGTGCGATGAGCGCCGACGATTGGGAGCTGCTGTACCAGGTGACAGCGGTGCTGGGCCTGATGCTGATCACCATCATCACGCGCGGATTTTTCATGGCACCCAAAGAAGAGTTGCCGCTGCCCGACTGGCTCAAGCGCGGCCTCAAATATGCGCCCCTGGCGGCGTTGACGGCCGTGCTTGCGCCCGAGGTGTTCATGAGCCAAGGCCATGTGATCACCACCTTGCTCGATGCGCGCTTGCCGGCCGTCGTCTGCGCCACCATCTACTACTTCAAGAAACGCGGCATTCTGGGCACCATCGTGGTCGGCATGGCGGTCTACCTGCCGCTGCATATTGGCCTGGGTTGGTAGTTTGCTATAAAAATAAAAGCGATTGATGCTTGTCTGTCAACGCTTTTATTGGTGTTTCTTGCAGAGTTTTTGCGCCTGCCAGACAGCGCAGAACGGCGCTTCCTGCCTGGGGCAAAAGCCCGCCCCTACAATGGCGCCACCGCGGGCTGCGAGCAGCGCCACGCACCGGTTTTTTGACTCTGTCCTTACTGCAAACCCATGAACATCCTCCGCTTCTCCGATCTCTGCGCCCAAGGCAAGGTGCAAGGCCAACGTGTCTTTATCCGCTCGGACCTGAACGTGCCGCTCAATGACCCAGGCGAGATCACCGAAGACACCCGCGTGCGCGCCTCGGTGCCCGCCATCGAAATGGCCTTGAAGGCCGGCGCTGCCGTGATGGTGACCAGCCACCTGGGCCGCCCCACCGAAGGCGAATTCAAGCCCGAAGACTCGCTGGCCCCGGTGGCCAAGCGCATGGGCGAGCTGCTGGGCCGCGAAGTGCCGCTGGTGGCCAACTGGGTCGACGGCGTGAGCGTGCAGCCCGGCCAGGTCGTGCTGCTGGAGAATTGCCGCGTCAACAAGGGCGAGAAAAAGAACAACGCCGAGCTGGCGCAGAAAATGGCCCAGCTGTGCGACATCTACGTGAACGATGCTTTTGGCACGGCCCACCGCGCCGAAGGCACCACCTACGGCATCGCTGAATATGCCAAGGTGGCTTGCGCCGGCCCGCTGCTGTCGGCCGAGATCGACGCCATCAGCAAGGCGCTGGCCGCTCCGGCTCGCCCGCTGGCGGCCATTGTGGCGGGCTCCAAGGTCTCGACCAAGCTCACCATCTTGCAAAGCCTGGCCAAGAATGTCGACCAGCTCATCGTCGGCGGCGGCATTGCCAACACCTTCATGCTGGCTGCGGGCCTGAAGATCGGCAAGTCGCTGGCCGAGCCCGATCTGGTGGGCGAAGCCAAGGCCGTGATCGAAGCCATGGCCGCGCGCGGCGCCAATGTGCCTATTCCCAGCGATGTGGTCGTGGCCAAAACCTTTGCCGCTGATGCGCCAGCTACGGTGAAAAAAGCCACCGAAGTGGCCGATGACGACATGATTCTGGACATCGGCCCCGAAACCGCCGCTTTGCTGGCCGCCCAGCTCAAGAAGGCGGGCACCATCGTCTGGAACGGCCCGGTCGGCGTGTTCGAGTTCGACCAGTTCGCCAACGGCACCAAAACCATTGCAGCGGCCATTGCCGAATCGCCCGCATTCAGCATTGCTGGCGGCGGCGATACGCTCGCTGCCATCGCCAAATACGGTATCGAAGACAAGGTGGGCTATATTTCCACCGGTGGCGGCGCTTTCCTCGAAGTGCTGGAAGGCAAAACCCTGCCGGCTTTCGAGATTTTGGAAAAGCGCGCCAACGGCTGAAGCCGACCGATAGAGGGCGGAGGGTGGCGCCAAGCCAACGCCAAAGTGTGAGCAAAAACAACAAAATGCGGTGTTGTGCTCGCGCTTTGGATCGTTTTTCTTGTCTTAGCGCTACGACCTCTACAACAATGGACGCAAGCTTGGGCGGGGATGGGCCTGCCCACAATCCAATTCCGAGGAGGGAAAACATGGCATTGCAAAAGACCATAGGAGCTGCAGCGCTGGCTGGCGCTGTGCTCGCATTGACAGGCTGCGCCGTCGTTGACGCACCGGTTCCATACGGCGCCAACTTCACGCAGCCCACGCAAATGAAAGTGCGTGCGGCTGGCCATTGGGATCTGATGGCCAACGACGTGGTGGCAGAAACCATGGCTACGCTCGAGCGCAATGGCCTGAGTGCCAAGACGCCGCTGTACGTGGCCTTGCCGCAAAACGCGAGCGCCTTTGATGCCGTGTTCCACGACCTGGTCGTGACCAAGCTGGTGCAAAACGGCGCCTCCGTCTACAACACGCCCGGCCAGCAGCTGGAGCTGAGCTACGACGCCAAGGTGGTGCACCACAACCTGCAGCACTACGGTGCCTGGAACGCCGATGGCAACGCCTACGGCCGCACCGGCTACTACGGCTTTGGCGCCACGATCGGCGATGCCGATTACCTGCCTGCCACTGCCGCTGGCGCACCTGCGTACTCCGAAGTGCTGCTGACCTCGACCGTGCTGCGCCAAGGCCAGTACGTGGCCCGCAAGTCCAACGTGTACTACGTGGACAACGCCACCGTCGGCCAGTTCGCCAAGAGCGAGGCGTATCGCGCCGTCAACCTGAAGGTGGTGAACAAATGATGATGCGCCTCACCTCTATTGCTGCGCTCGCGTCGCTGGCCGCTGTGACGGGCTGTACCACCCTCAATGGCCCCGAGCAACCGGTGACCACCGTGCGCACCGAACCCACCTACCAGTCGGCCGACGCCAACAATTTCCTGGCCAGCAGCCAGGACGCCATCAACAAGCTGACCGCTGCCGTGTCGCCCCAGGCAACCGGTACCGGCCCGGTGCTGGTGGCTACGGTGGTCAACGTCAACAACACGGCGTCCTCGTCGCCACTGGGTCGCACGCTCTCCGAGATTTACGCCAACCAGATGGTGGCCCGTGGTTTCCACGTCAAGGAAGTCAAGCTGCGCACCGACATCTATGTGCGCGAAGGCACGGGCGAGCTGATGCTCTCGCGTGAGATGCGCGACATCGCCCGCAGCCAGAACGCCTCGATGGTGGTGGTGGGCACCTTCTCGCCAGCAGCCAACTTCACTTACGTCAGCCTCAAGCTGGTGCGCACCGAAGACAGCCGCATTTTGGCTGGTTACGATTACGCGCTGCCCAACGACCGCGATGTGAGCCGTCTGGTCAACGCCTCGCGCTAAGCCACGCTGCCAAGCCCCCAGGGCGCTGCGCCCTGCCAAGCACTACCTTTGGGTAGTGCTTTTCTTTTGGCCGCTGCCGCCGTGCTGCGCCCAATGGATAGCCCTTGTTTGACAGCGCCATTCAGGCAATGGGACAATCGCGCCGCCCTCCTGGCGCGGACCTCGATCCAGTCGGCCAGCGTGTTTCCCCAACCCGCTGCTGGCTTCAGGTGTTCCAGTCCCGATCTCCGCGCCTTTTTGCTCTTGCAGCTGTCTTTGCCAACCCGGTTGGTGTCTTTGCTTCGAACCTGGCGCTGCGCAACTTTGCGCATGCCGTGCGTTCGCTCGCGCTCTCCCTTTTTTACTTTTGTTCGGAGTCTCGTATGACTATTCGTCTGTCCAAGGCCGCCATGGTGCTGGCCATGGCTTTCTTTGCCACGCTCGTTGCCTTTGGCAATATCACCGATTACGCCACCAACTTTGCCTTTGTCCACCATGTGTTTCTGATGGACACCACCTTCCCGGGCAACGGCATCATGTACCGCGCCATCGAGACCGAGTGGGTGCACCACGCGGGCTATATCGGCATCATCACGCTGGAGACGCTCACCGCCATTCTGTGCTGGGTAGGCGGCTGCAAACTGTTGGCAGCGCGCCGGGCGGGTAATGCGGAATTCCGTGCCGTCAAATCTTGGGCGATTGCTGGCTTGACGCTTGGTTTCCTGACCTGGCAGGTGGCCTTCATGTCGGTGGGCGGCGAATGGTTTGGCATGTGGATGTCCAAACAATGGAACGGCGTGCCCGATGCCTTCCGCTTCTTCATCACCTTGTTGCTGGTGCTGGTCTACCTGACGATGGACAACGACGGCACCGAAGCGCGCAGCAGCACGGCCAGCCGCTGAGTTAGCGTGGGCGCGGGCTCAGGCCCGTTTGCTGGGCCAGAGCACTGATGCGATGGCCAGCATCATCAGCGCCACGGCTGTCCAATCCTGCCAGTGCAGCACCTCGCCCAGCCACCAGGCACCGCTGAAAACGCCCAGCACGGGGATCAGCATCACGCTCAGGGTGGAGGCGAGCGGCGGCAGGGTGCGCACCAGAAAAAACCAGGCCACCTGCGCAAAGCCGATCACCAAGATGGCGTTGAAGGCGATTGCGCCCCAGGCGGCAGCGTTGGGTACGTGCCATTGCGGCCGCTCCAATGCGGTGGTCAGCACGGCCAGGCACACGGCTGTTTCCACCGTCATCCAGAAAGCCAAGGTCAGCGTGGGTGCGGGGATCTGGATGCGGCGCATCAGCTGCGTGCCCAGCGCCCAGCTGGCGGCGGCCAGCAGCATCAACGCCACGCCGGTGGGCTTGCCGCCGAGCTTGTCCATCTCGTTCCACAGCAGCAGCAACACGCCGCTGGCGGCAGCTGCCACACCGGCCCATGCGCGAGCCGGCAAGCGGTCGCTGAAGAAAATGGCGCCTATCGCTGCTGAAAAAATAGGCATGGTATAGCCCAGAATCGCCGCCCGCCCGCTGGGCAGCAGGGGAAGGGCCACGATGATCAGCGCATTCCATAGCACCATGTTCACAAAGCCCAACAGCAGCAACCGGCCCCAGTAGCGGCGCTCCAGCCTGAAAGGAATTTTCCGCGCCAGCAGCACGGCGGCCAGAATCGGCACGCTCAGCAGCATGGCGCTGGCGCGGAAAGCCAGCGGCGGAAAGTTCTGCACCCCCAGCTTCATGACCGGCCAGTTCAAGCCCCACACCAAGGTCAGCAGCGTCAGGGTGATCAGTTGTTGGCGTGACAGGGTGGGCATGGGCTGCGATGGTAGCGGTAACCGGCCGGCGCCGCAGTCCGCTGCGCGAAAGCGCAGCCGCAGGCAAGGCCCATGGCGGGCGAGGCTGACGCCAAACTTTTACAATGGCGGCCATGCTTTTTATCGACCAGCTGCGCGCTGCAGCCACCCAAAACAACTCCCTGCTGTGCGTGGGCCTGGATCCGGAGCCCAGCCGCTTCCCGGGCGCCATGCAAGGTGACGCCAGCAAAATCTACGATTTCTGCGCCGCCATCGTCGATGCCACGCACGACCTGGTCAACAGCTTCAAGCCGCAGATCGCCTACTTTGCCGCCCACCGTGCCGAAGACCAGCTGGAGAAGCTCATGACCCACATGCGCCGCGTGGCGCCGCAGGTGCCGGTGATCCTGGATGCCAAGCGCGGTGACATCGGCTCCACCGCCGAGCAGTACGCCAAAGAGGCTTTCGAGCGCTACGGTGCCGATGCCGTCACTTTGTCGCCCTTCATGGGTTTTGACTCGATCACGCCTTACCTCAAGTACCACGGCAAAGGCGCTTTTCTGCTGTGCCGCACCTCCAACCCCGGCGGCGACGACTTGCAGGCTCAGCGCATGGCCGATCTGCCCGGCAACCCGCATTTGTTCGAGCATGTGGCCCGCCTGGCCCAAGGCCCTTGGAACACCAATGGCCAGCTCGGCCTGGTGGTGGGCGCAACGCGCCCACACGAGATTGAGCGGGTGCGCGCCGTGGCGCCCACCTTGCCACTGCTGATTCCGGGCGTGGGTGCGCAGGGCGGTGATGCCGTGGCAACCGTCAAGGCAGCGCGCATCGGCGGCGGCCCCATCGTCATCAACTCCTCGCGCGCCATTCTGTATGCGTCGTCGGGCGCGGACTTTGCCCAGGCCGCCCGCGCTGCCGCCGTGCAAACGCGAGATGTTCTGAACGCTGCCGCGCAGGCGTAAAGCAGCGTACCAGCGCACTCCTGACACGGGCTGGCGGCCCCGTGTCGTGCCAAAGTCGCTATGCTGGCGTGGTGCAAAGCATCGCCACCGGGCACATTGCCCAGGCGATGTTTCAGGAGCAATACATGCTGGTTCAAAAATTGCGTTTGCAGCGCGGCTGGTCTCAACAACAGCTGGCCGATCTGAGTGGCTTGAGTGTGCGCACCATCCAGCGCATCGAGCAGGGCAAAGAGGCCACGGTGGAATCCTGGAAGTCGTTGGCGTCCGTCTTTGAGGTGGACTTTCAGCAACTACGCGGAGTTCCTGCCATGCCCTCCAACGATTCTTTTGAGCCCAGCCCGGCGGCGGTGTCAGCACCCGCCGCTTCACTCCCAGACTCTGCCCTCTCCGCCGCGCCCGCTGCCAGCGACCAGCAGCGCCAGCAGGAAGAGTGGCTGGCCATGCGCCACGTGCGCAAACTGCGCCGCTTTTACCGACAGCTGGCCTTGTATGCCTTGATCATCAGCTTGCTGGCCATCATCAATGCTTCCACGCAGCGCCACTACTGGTGGTTTGTCTGGCCTGCCTTGGGCTGGGGCCTGGGCTTGCTGATGCAGGCCAACGCACTGTTTGACTGGTTCCCCTGGCTGGGGGCTGACTGGGAGCGCAAACAGGTGGAAAAGCGCTTGAACCGGCCTTTGTAGCGTTACGCCGCAGCTGACACTGGCTTAGCCAGTGCCCGCAGCTTGCTTTTGCGTGTTCAGCGCTTGCGGGCGGCCAGCTTGCCGCCCCAGATCACCACCACCAGCGCCAGTACCACCAGCGCAGCGCCGGCCCATTGCCAGGGCGCTACGGTTTCGCCCAGCGCCAGCATGCCGGTGGTCAAACCGATCACCGGCACGCACAGGCTGAAAGGCGCCACGCGGTTGGCTGAGTAGCGCTGGATCAGCTTGGTCCACAGGCCGTAGCCCAGCGTGGTGGCTACCCAGCCCAGGTAGGCGATCGATGCCCAGGCCAGCCACGGAATCTGCTGCCAGGTGCTGGCGTGCAACCATTGCTCCACGCCGCCGTCGAACCAGGCACTCAGCGCGATGAAGGGCACGATCGGCATCAGGCTGCTCCAGGTGATGAAGGCCACCGGGTCGTAACCGGCGTTTTCCTTTTGCGCCAGGCGCACCACCACGTTCGAACAGGCCCACGAGGTGGCTGCACACACCACCAGCAACAAGCCGAGCAGGCTGGTGCCGCCAGTGCCGTTGCTGCGCAGCTCGTTGATCAGCAGGCAACCGAGGCCCAGAGCCGCAATGCCCATGCCGGCCACCAGCGGGCGGCCCGGCTTCTCGCGCAGCAAAATCCAGGTCCAGACGGCTGTTAAAAACACCTGGGTCTGCAAGATCACGCTGGCGAGCGATGCCGTCATGCCCACCTTGAGCGCGGTGAACAAAAAGCCGAACTGGCCCACGCCTTGCAGCAGGCCAAAGAGCACTACCCAACGCCAGTGCACCTTGGGCGGCTTGATAAAAAGCACCAGCGGAAAAGCCGCGCAGATATAGCGCATGGCGCCCAGCTGGAAAGGCGTGAGGCTGCGCAGGCCCCATTTCATGATGACGAAGTTCACGCCCCAGACCACGACCACTACCAGGGCAAGCAGCAAATCGGTGGAGCGAAACGGTAAAGACGAGGAGGCTGAAGACGGCGAGGGCGCAGGCGAAGAAGGCATGGGCGGCTTGTTGTTATGTGGTTTTTTGTCTTTTTTGCCAGTGTAAAAGCAAGCACAGCGCCTTGCTGGCGCTGCGGTATTGCTATGAAATTACTGCCTAATTGCTGGTTTGTTTTGCAGCGGGCAAGCGTTGGGGCGACAAGGCCTGCGCGTCTACGCCCTGGGCGAGCAAGCGCTCATCGAGCGGCTCGCGCAGCGCCAGGTTGCATGCCAGCAGCGAATAGCCGAACGCGCTCTGGATACCGTAGCCGCCTTGCGCTGCCACCCACAGAAACTGCGGCGCCTGCGCGTCCCAGCCAATCACCAGTTCGCCATCGGCCACAAAGCTGCGCAAGCCAGCCCAGGTGTGTTTGGGGCGGCGAATATCGAACTGCGTCACCTGCATGATGCGGTCGATACCGATGGCGATATCCAGCTCTTCGGGCTGCACATCGTGCGGCGTGGTGGCGTCGGCGTTGGCGGGCGAGCCCAGCAGTTGGCCGGCATCGGGCTTGAAGTACCACTGCTCGTCGATATCGATCACCGCAGGCCAGCTGTGCGCGTCCATGCCCTCGGGCACGGCAAAGGTAAAGGCGCTGCGGCGCTTGGGCGTGAGCCCGATGCTTTGCGCGCCAGCCAGTTGGCCCATCACGTCCGCCCAGGCGCCAGCGGCGTTAACGATATGGCGGGCTTGTGCGCTGCGTCCATCAGCTAATTGCACGGCCCAGGTCTGCGCCGCGGCATCCCACTGCAGCGCTTGCACATTGGCGTCGGTCCACAACTGGCCGCCGCGCTGGCGCAGGCCGCGCAAAAAGCCTTGATGCAGGCTGTGCACGTCGATATCGCGGGCGCCATCGTCGGTAAAACCGGCCACCAGCACCTCAGTATTCAGCGCCGGCAACAAGGCCTGGAGCGCTGGCGTATCCAGCCAGCGAGCCTGGGGCGAATGCTGGAGCACGTTCTGGTACTCGGCCTGCAACTGCGGCAGGCGCTCGGCGCTTGCCACATACAACACGCCGCGCGGGCTGACCAGGGCGTGGTCAGCAAAATCGGCGGGCGGCTGCTCGTAAAAAGCGCGGCTGGCGCGGGTCAGCGCTTGCACCTGGGCGGGGCCGTAATGTTCTTCAAACAAGGCGGCCGAGCGGCCGGTGGTGTGGTAGCCGGGCTGCGATTCACGCTCCAGCACCAGCACGCTGGCTTGGCTGGCCAATTGCCAGGCGGTGGAGCTGCCGGCCATGCCGGCGCCGATCACGACAAAATCCCAGACCGCAGGAGCCGTCTGGGCAGGGGAACTGTTGTTGCTATTCATGCCTCGCATGGTACTGTTTGCAACAGTCCTTTGACGCCACTAAGACAAGGAGCAGCCATGGCATTGCACTCTCTCCCACCGCTTTCCACGCGCCCACTGCGTCCACTGGCCTTGGCCGCAGCCGCGTGCCTGGCCGCCAGCGCCTGGGCCCAGCCCGCCAGCCCCAAGACCGAGGTGCTGGCCGAAGGCCTGGCCAACCCTTGGGCGATTGCGCCTTTGCCCGACCAGCGCTTTGTGCTGAGCGAACGCCCTGGCAAATTGTGGCTGCTGGACGCCAAGGGCCAGAAGCAGGCCGAACTGCAAGGCGTACCACCGGTGGCCTATGGCGGCCAGGGCGGCTTGCTCGATGTGGTGGCCGACAGCCAGTTTGCAGCCAACCGCCGCATCTACTTTTGCTACAGCGAACCTGGTGCGGACAAAGACACCAACAGCACCGCGCTGGCCACGGCGCGCATCGCCGCCAACGAGCGCCAGTTGGAAGAGCTGAAAGTGCTGTTCAGCCAGCGCCCCAAGGTCAAAAGCAGCGCCCACTTTGGTTGCCGCATCGCGGAGGCCAAAGACGGCAGCCTTTTCTTGAGCCTGGGCGACCGCTACTCGCAACGCCACGACGCGCAAACCCTGGACAACCACCATGGCAAGCTGGTGCGCATTGCCAAAGACGGCAGCGTGCCCAAGGACAACCCGCTGGTAGGCAAAGCCGGCGCTTTGCCCGAGATTTACAGCTGGGGCCACCGCAACAGCCAGGGCCTGACTTTGGGCCCGGACGGCGCCATCTGGATGCACGAGCACGGCCCGCAAGGCGGCGACGAGGTAAACCGCCCGCAACCGGGCAAAAACTACGGCTGGCCTGTCATCACTTATGGCGAGGAATACGGCGGCGGCAAGATCGGCGAAGGCACGCAAAAAGCCGGCATGGAACAGCCCTTGCACTACTGGGTGCCGAGCATTGCGCCGTCGGGCATGGCTTTTGTCACCACCGATCGCTACGGCGCCGCCTGGAAAGGCAGTTTGCTGGTGGGCGGCCTCAAGTCGCGCAGCCTGTCGCGCCTCACGGTCAAAGACGGGCGCATCACCGGCGAGCAGCGCTTGTTGGCCGACTTGGGCGAGCGCATCCGCGATGTGCGCCAAGCCCCGGATGGCGTGGTGTACCTGCTGACTGATGGCCCCAATGGCAAGCTGCTGCGCTTGCTGCCCAGCAATGGTGGTTGAAGCTACGCCGCTGGCGCTGGCAGGTTCATGCCAGCGGCGGCCTATGGTTTATGCCAGTTGGATCTTGAAGCCGAGATGGCTGCCCACAAAGCCCAGCTTTTGGTAAAAGCGCTGCGCATCGGTGCGTGACTGGTCGGTGGTCAGCTGCACCACATCGCAACCGCGTGCTTTGAACTCGGCCAGCGCCCAGGCAAACATCTGCTGGCCAGCGCCGCTGCCGCGCAGGCTGGATGCAATGCGCACCGCTTCAATCTGGCCGCGCCAGGCGCCCTTGTGCGAGAGCCCGGGGATGAACGACATTTGCAAAGTCCCCACCACTTGCCCCGCTTGCTCGGCCACGACCAGGCGCTGGTTGGCATCGGCCGCAATGGCTTCGAAAGCGCTCACATAGCGGCTGTCTGGCGGGTCGCTCAGCACTTCGCGCTCACGCCCGAGGCGGTCGTCGGCCAGCAAGGCAATGATGGCGGGCAGATCCGCCAGGGTGGCGGTGCGAAAACTCAGAGTCATGGATGCTGAAGATTCAAGAGGTGGCTAAATACGGCGCCAAATACCGCCCGGTATGGCTTTCCGGGTGCGCGGCCACTTGCTCGGGCGTGCCTTGCGCTACTACCTGGCCGCCGCCTGCGCCGCCTTCGGGGCCCATGTCGATCACCCAGTCGGCGGTTTTGATGACGTCGAGGTTGTGCTCAATCACCACAATCGTGTTGCCCGCGTCGCGCAGCTGGTGCAGCACCTTCAGCAGCAGATCGATATCGGCAAAGTGCAGGCCGGTGGTGGGCTCGTCCAGAATGTAGAGCGTGCGGCCGGTGTCGCGTTTGCTCAGCTCTTGCGCGAGCTTGACGCGCTGTGCCTCGCCGCCCGACAAGGTGGTGGCGCTCTGGCCCAGGCGGATGTACGACAGGCCTACGTCCAGCAAGGTTTGCAGCTTGCGCGCAATGGTCGGCACGTCCTTGAAAAAGGCGTGCGCGTCCTCCACCGTCATGTCCAGAATCTGCGCAATGTTCTGGCCCTTCCACTGCACTTGCAGTGTTTCGCGGTTGTAGCGCTGGCCGTGGCACACGTCGCAAGGTACGTAAACGTCGGGCAAAAAGTGCATTTCCACCTTCACCATGCCGTCGCCCTGGCAGGCTTCGCAGCGGCCGCCGGCCACGTTGAAGCTGAAGCGTCCCGGCCCGTAACCGCGCTCTTTGGCGGTATTGGTTTCGGCCATCAGCTCGCGGATGGGCGTGAATAGGCCGGTGTAGGTGGCCGGGTTGCTGCGCGGCGTGCGGCCGATCGGGCTTTGGTCGACGTTGATGACCTTGTCGAAATAATCCAGCCCTTCGATCTCTTCGTAAGGCGATATATCGGCCTGCGCGCGGTTGATTTTTTGCGCCGCCGCCGCGTACAAAGTGTCGTTGACGAGTGTTGATTTGCCCGAGCCGGAAACCCCGGTGACGCAGGTGAACAGGCCCACCGGGAAGTCCACCGTCACATCGTGCAGGTTGTGGCCGCTGGCGCCGATGACGCGCAGGGTTTGCACTTTGCGCGGGTCGATATGCTGGCCGTCAAAAGCGCTGACGGCTGCAGTGGCCGCACTGGCCGTGTTGGGCGCGCTGGCGGTCAGCTTTTTGCCGCCCTTCTTTTTGTCCAGCGACGCTTGCACGGTCGGGAAATGCGATTCGGCTTTCTCGCCAGCGGGCTTGCCCACGGGCGCGCCCACCGTATCGGCCAGCACCGGCAGCCAAGGTGTGCGGTGTGCTGGAACGGCGATGGATTTTTTGCCGCTCAAATACTGGCCGGTGAGCGATTGCGGGCTGGCGCAAATGGCCGCGTAATCGCCTTGTGCCATGACCTGGCCGCCGTGCACGCCAGCGCCCGGGCCCATGTCGATGATCTGGTCGGCCGCGCGCATCATGTCTTCGTCGTGCTCCACCACGATCACGCTGTTGCCGATATCGCGCAGGTGCTGCAAGGTAGCGATCAGGCGGTCGTTGTCGCGCTGGTGCAGGCCGATGGAAGGCTCATCCAGCACATACATCACGCCCGTCAGGCCGCTGCCGATTTGCGATGCCAGGCGAATGCGCTGAGCCTCACCGCCCGACAGGGTTTCGGCGCTGCGGTCCAGGCTCAGGTAGGTCAGGCCTACGTCGTTCAAGAACTGCAGGCGGGTGCGGATTTCGTGAATCACGCGCGCCGCAATATCGGCCTTGGCGCCGCTTAGGGTAACGTGGCTGAACCAGTCGTAGGCTTCGCTCAGCGTGACGTGGCTGATGTCCTGAATAGCGCGGGCTTCGTCGCCATCGCCCACGCGCACAAAGCGCGCTTCGCGGCGCAGGCGGGCGCCGTGGCAATCGGGGCAGGGCTGCACGCTTTGGTAGCGGGCCAGCTCGTCGCGCACGATGCTCGAATCGGTCTCGCGGTAGCGCCGTGCCATGTTCGGCAAAATGCCTTCGAACGGGTGCTTTTTGGTGACCATCTTGCCAGCGTTCTCGCCGCTGGCCAGCTCGTACTTGAAGGCAATTTCTTCGTCGCCCGATCCGTACAGCACCACCTGGCGCACGTTGTCCGGCAGCGCTTCAAACGGCTGCTCGATATCGAACTTGTAGTGCCGGCCCAGGCTCTCGAGCATGGCAAAGTAGTAGCCGTTGCGGCGGTCCCAGCCTTTGATGGCGCCGCTCGCCAAGCTCAGCGTGGGGAAGGCCACCACGCGCTCCACATCGAACACCTCGTGCACGCCCAGGCCGTCGCAAGACGGGCAGGCGCCGTGCGGCGAGTTGAACGAAAACAGGCGCGGCTCCAGCTCAGCGAGGGCGTAGCTGCAAATCGGGCAGGAGAATTTGCTGCTGAACAGGTGCTCCTTGCCGGTATCCATCTCGACCGCCAGCACGCGGCCATTGCCTTCGTTGCCGCCCACGCGCAGTGCGGCCTCAATGCTCTCGGCCAGGCGCTGCTGCAGATCGGGGCGGATCTTGACGCGGTCGATCACCACGTCGATATCGTGCTTCTCGTTCTTGGCTAGCGGTGGCAGCGCCTCGTGCTCCAGCATCTGGCCGTCGACGCGAAAACGCACATAGCCCAGCGCCTGCATCTGCGCAAACAGCTCGACAAATTCGCCTTTTTTGCCGCGTGCCACCGGGGCCAGCACCATCAGCTTGGTCTCGGCGGGCAGCGCCAAAATCGCATCCACCATCTGGCTCACGGTCTGCGCGGTCAGCGGCAGGTTGTGGTCGGGGCAGAACGGCGTGCCGGCGCGGGCGTAGAGCAGGCGCAGGTAATCGTGGATCTCGGTCACCGTGCCCACGGTGGAGCGCGGGTTGTGACTGGTGGCTTTTTGCTCGATGCTGATGGCCGGCGACAGGCCTTCGATCAGATCGACATCGGGCTTGTCCAGCCGGCCCAGAAACTGGCGCGCATAGGCCGACAGACTCTCCACATAGCGGCGCTGGCCCTCGGCATACAAGGTATCGAACGCCAGGCTGGATTTGCCCGAACCCGACAGCCCGGTGATCACCACCAGCTGGTGGCGCGGAATGTCCAGATCGATGTTCTTGAGGTTGTGCGTGCGCGCCCCGCGGATCGCAATACGGCTGTGCGCCAGCCGGGCGCCCAGGTAGCGGCTGTCGTCCTGCTCGCCAGCGGGCTCGTTGAGCTCGGCGCGCAAGTCGATGGCGGCAGAAGAGGCTGAAGCGTTGCGTGGTGGCATGGGCGGCGGCAAAAACCAAAACCCCTCATGATAGCCAGAGTGCCCGAATTGCGCGTGGTGTTGCCACTATCGCGGCATGCAGATTGCGGATAAAGCGAGTGAGTGCGGTGGGATTTGCCGCCTGCATCCAGCAGTGAAAAGCCAGAAATGGAAGGCCATGCAAGCCTGGGTAGCTATGCTTTTTGCTAGCAGCGGCAGCAGGGCTGGAACCCCGGCGGCAGCAAGGCTTGTGGCAGCGCCCTACACTGGCGGGCTGCAACCCTGGCTGCCAGCCTGCTCGCGCAGGCGGCCCGCACGGCGCTGTCAGCCGGTTTCAGCTTTTTCTGCCCACCCACTTCTGCCTTTTTCTCCCTTGTCTCGTTCCAGCCGTTCCTCCTCTTCTGCCACTGCCATGCTGCCGCAAGAGCGCCGCTCCAGCGTCGGTCTGGCGCTGATCTTTGCGCTGCGCATGCTGGGGCTGTTTCTGGTCTTGCCCGTGTTTGCGCTGGAGGCGCGCAAATACCCCGGTGGCGACGATCCGGCCCTGGTCGGCCTGGCCATGGGCATTTACGGGCTGACGCAGGCGCTGTGCCAGCTGCCGCTGGGCATGGCCTCGGACCGCTGGGGGCGCAAAAAAGTCATCGTGGCGGGCCTGCTGGTGTTTGCGGCCGGCAGCTTGCTCGCTGCCATGGCGGGCAATCTGCACACGCTGCTGATCGGGCGCGCACTGCAAGGCGCGGGCGCCGTCTCGGCCGCCGTTACCGCCTTGCTGGCCGACCAGACCCGCGATGCCGTGCGCACCAAAGCCATGGCCTTGGTCGGCGCCAGCATCGGGCTGATGTTTGCGCTGGCGCTGGTGATCAGCCCGCTGCTGGTGGTGCACATCGGTTTGTCGGGGCTGTTTCTGCTGACTTGCGGCTTGGCGCTGGGCGGTATTGCCGTGGTGCTGTGGGTGGTGCCGGCCGAAACGGCTGCGCACAACGAAGGCCCGCGTGGCAGCCTGCGCGACGTGTTTCAGCACGCCGATCTGCTGCGCCTGAACGCCGGCGTCTTTGTGCTGCATACCGTGCAAATGGCCATGTGGGTGGCAGTGCCGGCCATGCTGGTGGCTGCTGGTTTGCCCAAGGCCGAGCACTGGCACATCTACCTGCCAGCGGTGCTGCTGTCGTTTCTGGCCATGGGCTGGTTGTTTGCGCTGGAGCGCAAAGGCCGCTTGCGCTTTGCCTTGCTGGGCTCGATCGGCCTGGTGCTGGTGGTGCAAGTGGGCCTGGGCATGCTGTCCGCCAGCGGTGCCATCCCGACCATCTGGTGCATTGCCTTGCTGATGTTCCTGTTCTTCTGCGGCTTCAACGCGCTGGAAGCCAGCCAACCCAGCCTGGTGTCGCGCATGGCGCCTGCGCCGCTGCGCGGTGCAGCGCTGGGCTGCTACAACACCTTGCAGTCTTTGGGCCTGTTTGCCGGCGGTGCGCTGGGCGGTGCCATCGACAAATGGGCGGGCACCACAGGTCTGTTCACTTGCACCGCTGTTCTGGTGCTGCTGTGGCTGGCGCTGACCTGGAAACTCCAGCCGATAGGGCGCCACGCGGGCGCTGGCGCAGCGCACTGAGGCAGCTTGTTGCTGTGCTGGCAGCTGCGCAAGTAAGCGCTGGCACAGCAATGCAAAATAAGTTCAAGCCGAGTAGTGGTTTGGCCTGAGAAGCAGACAAAAGTCCCGCAGCTTTGGGTTAGGATACGATCCTGTTTTTTCAGCAGTGATGGGCGCTTGATGGCCGCAGTGCCAGCCAGGCTGCCAACGCATAGTAGGCGCCCATTTTTCATAGGACATACGCGCAACATGGCATCCGTCAACAAAGTCATCATCGTCGGCAATCTCGGCCGCGATCCTGAAATCCGCACCTTCCCCAGTGGCGACCAGGTGGCCAACGTCACCATCGCCACCACCGACCGCTGGCGCGACAAAAACACCGGCGAAAACAAGGAAGCCACCGAGTGGCACCGCGTGGTCTTCAACGGCCGCCTGGCCGAAATCGTAGGCCAGTACCTGCGCAAGGGCAGCCAGGTGTATGTGGAAGGCAGCCTGCGCACCCGCAAGTGGACCGACCAGGCCAGCGGCCAAGAGCGCTATGCCACCGAAATCCGAGCCGACACCATGCAAATGCTGGGCAGCCGCCAAGGCCAGGGCGGCGGCCAAGGCGGTGGTTATGACGACGGCGGCTACGGCGACAGCGGTTACGGCGACCAAGGTGGCAATCAAGGCGGCTACCAGGGTGGTAACCAAGGTGGCTACCAACAGCGCCGCGCTCCCGCGCCAGCGCCCCAAATGGCACCGCGCCAGGCAGCGCCCGCCCCAGTGCAGCGCCCAGCCCCCGCACCCATGCCCGCCCCGGCCCCCCGTGCAGCCTCGGGCTTTGACGATATGGACGACGATATTCCGTTCTAACCGGCACGTCTCTCTGCCAGGCCCATAAAAAAGACCCGCTGCACCCAAGTGCTGCGGGTCTTTTTACTGGGCGGGCAAGGCTTTACGACAACTCTGCTTGTTGTTTGCGGGTCCAGCGGATGACCACCTGGGTCAGGGTCTTTTCTGACAGGCTCAGATAGTCTTCCAACTCGGCCGCCGCAGCCTGGCGCTCACCTTTGCGCAGCAAGTGGGCAATCTTGCGCTCTTTGTCGATCCAGTCCATGGTTTGGATGTTTTCTTCGCGGTCCTCGCAAGAGAAGACCAGGCGCAACTGTGCGCAAAGCGTCAGAAAAAAGTCATCGAGCAACTCGCTGCCGATCAGCGATACCAGCAACTGGTGGAACTGCAGGCTGAGCGTGCCGACCTTGCGCCAGTTGCCAGCGGCATGGGCTTTCTCGGCCGACTCGGTGACAGTCTGCATGCGCTCCAGCACGGCTGCGCTCAGCGGTGTACCGCCCAACACGGCTTGCATTTCCAGTGCTCGCCGTGCCACGTAGATCTCCCGAAGATCCTTGCGCTGCATGGTGCGCACCATCACCCCTTTGTTGCGCACAAAGGTGGCCAGGCCTTCTCTGCCCAGTTGGTGCAAGACTTCTCTGATGCTGTTGCGCGAAGCGCCGTATTGCACGCACAGGTCCATCTCCACCAAGGGCTGACCCGGCGGGCGTTTGCCTTCCAAAATGTCGTCGCGGATCTCTCGATGGATGCGGTCAATGACCGAAACCTTCTCGTTTGCAGGTGGCATGTCTCCTCCAGGTCGCCAAATGATTTACTGCGCTTGCCAATGCACTTGTTGTGGTTGCATGCCGTGGTGTCCCTGGTAGTCGGCAACGGGTGGCGAGCTCCAGGATTGCAGCAGCGCAGCGTCGACATCATAGATTTCCACGCCCAGGGGGCGGCAGACATCGATGGGGTCGCGCGCATCTTCTCCCCACATCGGGATGGACAGATCGCCGCCCGGGCAGGTTGAGAGTGCGCACAAGAGGTCGATTTCAGCAAAGAACTCCAAAAAATCGCCTTTTTGCGCCGGGCAGGCCTTCATGAAGTATTCGTCGGAATCATTCAAGCCCGTGACCTGGAAGACGTTCAGCACGTCGTGCACATCCAGCTCGTTGAGGCCATAGGGAATGACCGCCCGCGTCAGATTGGAGTGGCAGTGAAAGTGGAACTCCTCGCCTGACAACAGCTTGTTGACATAGGGATCGCAGCGCGTGCCCAGCAGGTCGTGAACCCGGCCGCCGTCGCCATCGATGCCGTAGTGGGCCAGCGTGTCGTGCGTGATGGTAGCCATGGGACGCAGATAGGGCAGGTTGGACCACAACCGGTCATAGGTGGTGACATGGGCTGCTTGCAATTGGCGGGTGCGCGAGGCCCACATGCGCTCGCGCGGGTTGTGCAGGTTCCACATGTTGAAGTCCGCCACTTGCGGGCCTTCGAGGGTGGTGATGCGAAAGACCTGTCCGGCCTTTACCTGCCAGGCAAAGCCGCTGCGGATCGGTACCACGTGGCTTTGCACCGGCTGGCTGGCACCAACGGCTTGGGCGATTTGTGCATAGAAGTCCTGGTTCACGGCCAGTTGGGGGGCCATGCTTTTTTGATAGGCGGCGGGATAGTTGGACATGGTGTTGGGCTCCTTGGGTTGAATTACGTTGTTCAACAATTATTCTATAAAATTTTCTCTTTGGCGTCTTGGGTCTCCTGCAGATGACAAAAGGATGTTCATAAATTTCTGTTGAAAAACAATCAATTTATCTTGTTTTTCGAAAAAATAAACAGCTCTATCTAGGGAAAGTCCTATGGTGCATTGAGCTGATATGACAAAAAATTCATTTCAATTGTTGAACAATTGATTTGTGGAAATCAGCTTCAACTACCTTTGTTTTTCGAAAATGTGTTGAACAATCATGGGGGTCACATGCACTGCAAATTCCATTTCAAACAAGCCCTGGGCGCGGTAAGCATTGCCTTGGCGGGGCTGGCGGGGGCTCAGGCCCAAACCATCAAGGCGGGAGTGTTGTCCGTTGGCTCGGATCTGACTTATCCGCCCTACGCGTTCATGGAGAAGGGGCAGCCAGCGGGCTTTGATGTGGATTTCTCCTACCTGCTCGCCAAACACGCGTCACTCAAGCCGGAGTTCCTCGATACCCGGTTTGCCGACCTGGTGTTGGGGCTGCGTGCCAAGCGCTTCGATGCGGTGGCGTCCGCCCTGTTTGTGACGCCTGAGCGCGCCAAACTGGTGGACTACGTGCCCTACCTCAAAACCGGCTCGTCGCTCTTGGTCTTGGAGGGCAGTACCTATGCCCCGGCACAGATTGCAGACTTGTGTGGCAAGCGCCTGGCCACCATCAAGGGCGCATCCTGGACGCCCAAGCTCAACAAGTTCTCGGCAGAAAACTGCAAGCCGAAAAACGCGGGCGACATCAAGATTCTGGAATTTCCCACCACCCCGGAAGCGTTGATGGCGCTGAAGTCGAAAGCGGCCGATCTGCTGATGGAAGACGCCGCCGTAGCCCATGGCTTGGCCGCACGCAAGGACAGCGGCCTCAAAGTGAGCTCGACCGAAGTCATCTACCCCATGGTCATTGGTGTGGGTTTGCACAAAGACGCGTCGGAGCTGAAGGGCCTGCTGAGCAAGGCGCTCGATGGCGCCAAGGCCAGTGGTGAGTACCAAGCCTTGCTCAGCAAGTACGGTTTGGAAGCTCCGTCCGAGAGCGATGTTCGTGATGCGCTGGCGGGAACCGCCAAATAAACCGGTAGCCAGACATGCAGTTTGATTGGAAGTACGCCTTCAGTCTGTTTGCCGATCGTGATTTTTGGCAGGCGGTGTGGGTGGTGGTGCAGCTGAGTGTGCTGACCTGGTTGCTCAGCGTTGCTGCAGGCTTTGTGCTGGCCTTGGCCAAGCAGTCCGACAAGCCCTTGTTTCGCAAAGCAGCGGGGCTCTATATCTGGTTTTTCAGAAGCTTGCCCTTGTTGGTGCTGCTGGTGTTTGTCTACAACTTGCCCCAGATTTTCCCGGCCTCGGCGAGCGTCTTGTCGAACCCTTTCTATGCCGGTCTGGTGGCCTTGGTGGTGAGTGAGACCGCCTTTATTGCCGAGATACACCGGGGTGGCTTGATCGGGGTGAATAAGGGGCAGATTGAGGCAGGGCGTGCGCTGGGGATTCGGTATGCGGGCATCCAGCGCTTGATCGTGGTGCCACAGGCTTTGCGCATTGCGTTGCCCACCTTGAGCAATGAGTTCATCACCATCGTCAAGCTGACCTCGCTGGTATCGGTGATTTCTCTGGCCGAGATTTTGCTGGTCGGACAGCGGCTCTATACGCAGAACTTTCTGGTGTTCGAGACCATGCTGGCCGTGGCCGTGTATTACGTGCTGATTGTCACCTTCTTCGACAAGATGCTGGCCTGGCTGGAGTCGCACATGAATATTTTGCGACGTGCTCCCAAGCCGGTGAATGCCGACGAGATCCGCATCGACGAAGCCTGCCTGGGGCAGAGCCGCCCGCAGCGCCAGGGCCATGGCGCCCCCGCTTTGGAAGCCAGCGGGATCCGCAAGCTGTATGGCAGTCACGAAGTGCTCAAGGGCATCGATCTGCAGATTCAGGCTGGCGAGGTGGTCTCCATCATCGGGCCATCGGGTTCAGGCAAGACCTCGCTGATTCGTACGCTCAATGGTCTGGAGGCGTTGAACGGCGGACAGATCAAGTTGGCCGGTCAGCCTTTTCTGCAAGCTGTCAGCAGCGGCAAACAACAGGAGCCAGGCCCGCTGATCTTGGAGATTGGCATGGTGTTCCAGAGCTTCAATCTTTTCCCGCACAAGACCGTGCTGCAGAACGTGATGCTGGCGCCGCAATACCACGGCCGTGGCAATAAGCAGGTGTTGGAGCAAGAGGCGCTGGGTTTGCTGAAGAAAGTGGGGATGCTCGCCCATGTCAACAAGTACCCGCACCAGCTCTCAGGCGGGCAGCAGCAACGGGTAGCCATTGCGCGGGCACTGGCCATGCATCCATCGATCATGTTGTTCGATGAGCCCACCTCGGCGCTGGATCCGGAGCTGGTCAACGAGGTGTTGAAGGTGGTTGAGGGCTTGGCGCAAGAGGGCATGACGATGCTCATCGTCACCCATGAGATGAACTTTGCGTTCAACGTCTCGGACCGAATCCTGTTCATGGATGCAGGCTCGGTGCTCCAAGAGGGCACGCCCGCCGAAATCAAAGCCAGCGATGACAAACGCATTCAGGAGTTCTTGCACCATGTCCATGTCCTTTGATCGGCCAGAGTGCAGCACCGAGCAGCTGCGCAGCTGCTCAGAAATGTTGGACGCGTTTGCGAGCGATGCTTCTCTGGCCTTCACTCGCTTGCGGGTAGAGGATGCTTGCGCCGAAGCGCGTGCAGTCGACGCCTTGCGTGCCCGTGGCGCCATGTCTTTGCCATTGCAGGGCCAGGTATTTGGTGTCAAAGCCTGTTTTGACGTGCAAGGTTGGGTCAACCATGCGGGCTCGAAGGTGTTGGCAGACAGTGCTGCCGCAACCGCAGATGCGCCCTTGGTGGCCAGGCTGCGCGAGGCTGGTGCGGTCTTACTGGGGCATAACAATATGACCGAGTTCGCCTACGGCGCGTTAGGGCAGAACAGCACCTATGGCACGCCGCTGTGCACCACGCTGGCAGACCAGGCTCGGGTCTCGGGGGGCTCATCCAGCGGTGGAGCGGTTGCCGTGTCACGAGGCATGCAGACCTTTGCCTTGGGCAGCGACACCAGTGGCTCGGTGCGTATTCCTGCGGCATTTTGCGGTGTGGTGGGTTTCAAGCCCAGCAAACACCGCTATGCGGATGGGGGAATGCAGAAGCTGTCCACCAGCTTTGACGTGCCGGGATTCATCGCCAGAGACGTCGCCACCTGCATTCAGCTGGACAAAGTGGCTGCTCTGCCCTTGCCTCAGCGGGCGGCAGAGCAATGCCAAACGCCTCTGTTGCTGGTGCCGGCACACATGCTGGAGCTGCTTGACGAGAAAGTGCGAAGCGCGTTTGAACAGGTGATGGCGTATCTGCAGCAAAGCGGGTACACCGTCGAAGTGCGTGAGCTGAAAAGCTGGCAGCGTGCGCCCGGTGTGGCTCGCACCGGTGGAATCATCGCCGCAGAGGCCTTTGTTGCGCATCAGGCCTGTTTGCAGACTTCGCTAGCTGCTTACGACCCCAAAGTGGGGCCGCGGATTTTGGCAGGCCAGCAGGTGCTGGCCGCCCACTACCTGAGCGCTTGCCAAGAGCTGGAGCAACTGCGCAACGCGTTCACGGCTGAGCTCGGAGACGCGGCCTTGGTCTTGTCCCCCACCGTGCCCATGCCGCCGCCAACGGTGCAAGAGCTGGAAGACCTGGAGCGCTACCTCGCACTGAACGCACGATCGTTTGCGTTGACCGAGCCTGCCAATCGGCTGGATTTGCCCAGCATCAGCTTGCCTCTGCCCGAGCCATTTGCCTGGATGGGCATTTTGTTGACAGGCCAGAACCAGGCCGATGAACAACTGCTGGCATGGGCTCTGCAGCTGGAGTCGCAGCTCAAGACCATTGCTATTTCTAACACTTGAAAGGAGAACACCATGTTGGTGACCACCAGCCAATCCATTGTTGATACCGAGTTCCATGCCCAAGGCCCGGGTTGGGAAAGCCTGCGTTTGCTGACCAAGCGCGATGGTGCGGGCTACTCCGTGCATGAAACCCGTGTTTTCGAAGGCGCGGAACTGAAGCTGCACTACAAACACCATATCGAAGCGAACTACTGCTTTGAGGGCGAGGGCGAAGTGGTGAATCTGGCAGACGGCACGGTACACCCGATCTGCCCGGGCACGATCTATACCCTGGACAAGCACGATCAGCACATCTTGCGTGCCACCAAGGGCGATCTGCGCCTGGTCTGTGTCTTCAACCCGCCCTTGAGCGGCAAGGAGACCCACGATGCCGATGGCAGCTATCTCCCGGATCTGGGCTGAAAAACAAGGTCCGTGCTGTAATCTTGGCCTGCATCGCTTTGCGCATGCAGGCCTTTTGTTTTATACCGAGCCACACCATGACCGTGACTGCCGATCTTGTTTCCGCTTTTGCGCCCACGGGCCGCCTGCGCGCGGCCATCAATGTGGGGAACCCGATTCTTGCGCGGCTGCAGGCCGATGGCGCACCGGCGGGCGTGTCCATCGATCTGGCGCAGCAGCTGGCGGCCAGGCTGGGCTTGCCGCTGGAGTTGCAGGTGTTTGAGGCGGCGGCCAAGTCGGTCGATGCGGTGACCCACGAGCAGGCCGATTTCGGTTTTTTTGCGGTAGATCCGGTGCGCGGTGCCGGCATTGCTTTTTCTGCACCTTATGTGCTGATCGAAGGCGCATACATGGTGCGCAGCGATTCGCCGCTGACGGACAACGCCCAGGTCGATGTGGCCGGCCACACCGTGGTGGTGGGGCAGGGCAGTGCTTACGATCTCTACCTCTCGCGCGAGCTGAAACACGCGAGCATTGTGCGTGCGCCTACTTCGCCGGCGGTGGTGGATGTGTTTTTGGCGCCCACTGGCGATGTGGCTGCCGGCGTCAAAACCCAGTTGGAAGCCAGTGTGGCGCAGCGCAGCGATCTGCGCATGTTGCCCGGGCGCTTCATGGTGATTCAGCAGGCCATGGGCGTGCCCAAGGGGCGCGATCCGGCGGTGGCGCAGTGGCTGGGCGATTTTGTCGAAGAGGCCAAGGCCTCCGGCTTTGTGGCCGAGGCGCTGGCGCGGCACCAGATCCAGGGCGCCAGCGTGGCGCCGCTGCGGGGCTGAGCATGGTGTTTGAGCAATTGCAGCAGCTGCTGGACAGCCACGGCGCGCGCTACCGGGTGCTGGAGCATTCGGCCGAAGGCAAGTCTGACGAGGTGGCGCGCATTCGCGGCACCGAACCAGGCCAGGGCGCCAAGGCCATGCTGTGCAAAACCAAGAGCGCAGCGCAAGGAGAGCATTGGGTGTTGGCCGTGTTGCCGGGTGACCAGAAACTGGACTTCCGCAAACTCGCGGCCGCCTTGGGCTTGCCGAAGCTGACCTTGACCAGCCCGCAAGAGGCGACGGCGCTCACCGGTTGCGTGATGGGCGCGGTGCCGCCTTTCAGCCTGGCGCCACAGATTCAGCTGGTGGTCGACCCGGGTTTGCTCAGCCGTTATGACGAGATCGCATTCAACGCCGGTCGGCTGGACCGCTCGATGGTGCTCAACAGCGCCGACTATGTGCGCATTGCCCAACCTGCGCAGCATTTGATCTGCGTCTAGCCCTGAAGCCCGGTTGCGCGGTGCTTTTAGCAAACAGCCACAGGTTGCTCTGTTTTTGATAGCGGATGCGCGCATTTGCGCACAGCACATCCGTTGGGCAGGCATAAATCCAACAGCTTGTCGCTTGGCGTGAGTGCTTGCTGCGCTTGGCGCAGCACAATGGCGGCATGTTCATTGCCATTCCGCTCGAAAACAAGCCGTCCTGGCGCTCGCCGCCGTGGATGACGCTGCTGCTGATTGCCATCAACTGCCTGATCTTCTGGGGCTGGCAAGGCGGCGAGCACCGCGCCGTACAGCGCTCGGCCAAGCTGTATGCGGCCACCGAGTTGCCGGCCATCGAGCTGCCACTGTTCGTGCAATACCTGGAGAAGCAAAGCCAGCGCGAGAGCGAGAGGGACGATGCAGAGATCAGCAAGCTGATGTTGAGCGAAGCCCGGCGCGCACTCAAAGAGCAGCGGTACGAGGTTTTGTACCGGTGGATGGAGCAGGAAGTGGTCTTCCGCAACAGGCTGCTGGCCGACGAGGTGATCACGCCCGGCGACCCGCGCTATGCCGATTGGCACGCCGCGCGCAAGCGCTTTGCACGGCAAGAGCACAAGCCCTTTACCACGCGCTGGGCCATGAGCTACAGCGCCGATGCGGGCTGGCAACCGGTACAGGCGCTCACCTCCACTTTCTTGCATGGCAGCACCAGCCACTTGCTGGGCAATATGGTGTTTTTGTTCCTGTTCGGCTTCACGCTGGAGATGGCTTTGGGCGCCTTCCGCTACCTGGCGTTCTACCTGCTGTGCGGCGTCAGCGCCTCGCTGTTTGCGCTGCAGTTTTATGCCGGCAGCGGCAGCTACGGGCTGGGCGCATCGGGCGCGATTGCCGGGCTGATGGCCATGTATGTGGTGCTCTACCGCATGCGGCGCATCCGCTTTTTCTACATGCTGGCTTTCTACTTCAACTACGCCACCTGGCCAGCGCTGGTGCTGTTGCCGGTGTGGATGGCGTTTGAGCTGGCACAGCACTGGATGGGCGGGCGCGGCGTGGCCTATATGGCGCACTTTGGCGGTTTGCTGGTGGGCGGCATGCTGATGGCGCTGTACCTGCAAATGCGCCGCAAGGAGTCGGTGGTGGAAGTGGCTGCCCGCGAAAAACTGGTGGCCGACGAGCAAGCCGGCGCCCAAAAAGCGGCGGTGCAGCGGGCGCAGCAGTTCACCGATGCGCTCGATTTTGACCGCGCCGCACCCGCTTGGCGCCAGGCGGCCAAGCTGCTGCCGGGCGACGCCAAGGTATTGCGCGCCTGGTTCGAGAGCTCGCGCCACCGGCCCGAGAGCGAAGATTTTCACCAGGCGGCGCGCGCCATCTTCAAACTGCCGGTGCGCAGCGATGCCGAACGCCAGCTGCAGCACCACAGCTGGCGCAGCTACTGCGAGAAAGCGCAGCCGCTGCCGCGCATCAGCGCCGACAGCATGCACGCGCTGGCGCTCAGCTTTGCTCGCATTGGCGAGTGGGACGATGCGCAAAAGCTCCTGCACATGTTGGCCAAAACGCCTGAGCACCGGCTGTGGCCCGGCACCTTGGCCCAGGTGGCCAATGGTTTGGCCAAGGCGGGCCGGGTGGAGGAGGCCCGCAGCTGGCTGCCCGCGCTGCAGCAGGCGGCGCCGCAAGAGCCGATCACCCGCTGGCTGGCGCAGGCGGCTGGCGCGCCGGGCCGGTGAGGCTTGGCCGAGCCAGCTGATGCAGCGCAAAGACCGCACGCCCTGGTGCGATGCCGAAAAAGCAATTGCCAACAATTGTTTTATGATTGTTTCTGTCTATACATAAAGTTTCTTTTCCATATTTAATCAATGGAGGTTGTGGCCATGAGCCGAACGCGTTCACGCTCGCAAGACGAGCCGGACAGCGCCAACTGGGACATTCCGCCGTTTTGGCAGCAGCTCAACCGTTTCTTTTTGTTCCCCTTGCAGCTGCGGCCGCTGTTCTACGCCGTCGTGCTGTCGCTGTGCAGCTATGTGTTGACGCTGGGTTTCCTGGCCTTTGCGTTGGCGGCCTTTGGCCTGATGCTGGCGGTCAGCCGCTATTCCTTCAAAGCGGCGGCCTTCGCCTCGCGCGGCATTCTGGATACGGCCGATTACAGCCAGTACGGCAGCGATGACGACTGGCAGGTGCTGCCCTGGAAGTTTTTTGGCGTGATGGTGGTGCACGGCGTTTTTATCGCCTTGCTCGAAAATGTGAACCGTGGGCTAGGCGCCTTGGGCAATCTGGTGTCGGCATTTTTGATTCCGGCCACCTTGATGGTGCTGATCGGCACCGGCAGCCTGCGGGCCGCCATCAGCCCGGCCAATTTGCTGGGCGCCATTGGCGGCATCGGTCTGCCGTACTTTCTGCTTTGCCTGTTCTTGTTCCTGCTGATGCAGGGTGCGCCAATGGCGATGATGCTGCTGCTGCCCTTCGTGCCGAGTACGCTGCTCTTGCCGGCCATCACCTTTGTGGTGATTTATTTCAGCTGGGTGATGGCGGTGATGGTGGGCTATGTGATGTACCAGAACCACCAGGAATTCGGCATTGAGCCCGACAAGGCGCCGGCCTCGGCCTCGGCAGCGAGCGTTGCGCCCCAGGACCCGCTGGCGGCCGAAGCCCGGCGGCGCGATGCGATGGTGGCCCGCCTGGTGCAGGACGGCGATATGAAAACCGCGGTGGACGAAGCACGCGAATGGCAGCGCGTGAGCTACGACAACCTCGACGACCAGCGCCGTTACCACCGCGTGCTCAAGCTCACGGACCGGGTGGACGACCTGATCACGCACGCGCAGCAGTACATCCCACTATTGCTGCAAAAACAGCGAGGGGGCGATGCGCTGGAGGTTTGGGGCAGTTGCTACAAGCGAGACAAAACCTTCCGCCTCAACGGTGCCGAGAACACCTTCAACATGGCGCAGATGGCCTGGAAGCGCAACATGGTGCCGCATGCGCTGGCTTTGTTGCATGGCTTTGATCTGCACTTTGGCACCAGCGAGCTGGTGCCCCAGGCGCAAGAGCTGGCGGTGCGCGTGCTCAAGCAAGGGGCCAACAAGCCCGACCAGGCGCTCAAGCTGTTTGCGCGCATGCAAAAGCATTTTCCCGAGCACCCCTGCACGCAAGAGGCAGCCTGGATTTTGCGCGACGAATTGCAGGCCTCGCCGTCAGCGCCTGCCAAGCTCGCCTGACGTGACGAAGCGCTGAGGCAGCGCTGGGCGCTGCTCGTGCGCGTGTCAGGCGGCTTGCCGGGCCTTGCCTGCGGGCGCATTGGCCGGCGCGGCTGCCACGTTGGCGATAATGCCGCCGCCCAGGCACACATCACCGTCGTACAGCACCGCCGATTGGCCGGGCGTTACCGCCCATTGCGCTTCGGGGAAATCCAGGTGGAAATGCGTGTCGCTGGCATCGCTGCCAATGAGGGCGGGCGAATCGGGCTGGCGATAACGGGTTTTGGAGCCATAGCTGCCCGCTGCCGGTGCATGGCCGGCCACCCAGCTCACGTTGTCGGCATCGAGCGCGTGCGAGAGCAGCCAGGGGTGGTCGTGCCCTTGCACCACGCGCAGAATGTTTTTCTCCAGGTCTTTGCGCGCCACAAACCAGGGCGCGTGGTCGCCCGCACCACGGGCTGCGCCTTTTTCCTTGACGCCGCCAATGCCCAGGCCCGAGCGCTGGCCCAGCGTGTAGAACGACAGGCCCACATGCTTGCCGAGTTTGCGGTTGCGGTCGTCCAGAATCAGGCCGGGCTCTTTGCTGATGTAGCGGTTCAAAAAGTCGCGGAAAGGGCGCTCGCCGATAAAGCAGATGCCGGTGGAATCCTTCTTCTTGGCGTTGGGCAGGCCAATCTCTTCGGCAATGCGGCGCACCTCGGTCTTTTTCAGCTCGCCCACCGGGAACAGCGCCTTGGACAGCTGGGCCTGGTTCAGGCGGTGCAGAAAATAGCTTTGGTCCTTGGCCGGGTCCAGGCCCTTGAGCAGCTCGAACAGCTGCGTCTCGGGGTTCTGGCGCACGCGCGCGTAGTGGCCGGTGGCAATCTTCTCGGCGCCCAGGCGCATGGCGTGGTCGAGAAAGGCTTTGAACTTGATTTCGGCGTTGCACAGCACGTCGGGGTTGGGCGTGCGGCCGGCCTGGTATTCGCGCAGAAACTCGGCGAACACGCGGTCTTTGTAATCGGCCGCGAAGTTGACGTGCTCGATCTCGATGCCGATCACATCGGCCACGGCCGCTGCGTCGACAAAGTCGATGTTCGACGAGCAGTACTCGCTGTCGTCGTCATCTTCCCAGTTTTTCATGAAGATGCCGACGACCTCGTGCCCCTGCTTTTTGAGCAAATAAGCGGTGACGGCCGAATCCACGCCGCCACTCAATCCCACTACGATGCGCTGTTTAACCATGGCGCAATTATCCGCCGCAGCCGCTTTCGCCTGCTTTGACAGGGCTATGCGGGTGCTGCAGCTTATCGTTCATTTTTTTGAACGATGAATGTGAAAAAAGCTGAATTTTCTAAGGTCGTTCTGTTTTTAATATTCTGCCCATGCGTCAAGCACGAATCTTCGTTGCCAACGCCAACTGCCGGCAGTGCCTGCCGAGCGCTCTGAAAAGGAAAGCCACCATGTCCAACAAGCCCTATGTTCGCCTCGACAAAGACAACGCCGCCGTGCTGCTGGTGGACCACCAGACCGGCCTGCTCTCGCTGGTGCGCGACATCGATCCCGACAAGTTCAAAAACAACGTGCTGGCGCTGAGCGACCTGGCCAGCTACTTCAAGCTGCCCACCATTTTGACGACCAGTTTTGAAGATGGCCCCAACGGCCCGCTGGTGCCCGAGCTGGTGCAAGCGCACCCCAAGGCGCCATTCATTGCGCGCCCCGGCCAGATCAACGCCTGGGACAACGAGGAGTTTGTCAAAGCCGTCAAGGCCACCGGAAAAAAGCAGCTCATCATCGCCGGCGTGGTGACCGAGGTGTGCGTGGCTTTCCCGGCGCTGTCGGCCATTGAAGAGGGCTTTGAGGTGTTTGTGGTCACCGACGCATCGGGTACCTTCAACGAACTCACCCGCGACTCCGCCTGGCGCCGCATGGAAGCCGCCGGCGTGCAGCTGATGACCTGGTTTGGCGTGGCCTGCGAGCTGCACCGCGACTGGCGCAACGACGTCGAAGGCCTGGGCACGCTGTTCAGCAACCACATCCCCGACTACCGCAACCTGATGAACAGCTACGCACGCGCCAGCAAGTAACGCGGCCTGCGGGCTGCATGCAAGAGCGCATTGCGCAGCCCCATGAAAAAGGCGATCCGTGGATCGCCTTTTGCTTGGCTGCCATCTGCCGGGCCAGCGCCAGCGTGGGCGGCGCCTGGACCGTAGCCGTGCGGCAGCTTTATTGCGGCGTCAACGCAATGCGCTCACGCGTGGCTTTTTCCACCGCGCTGCGCGAATAGGCCAGCGGAAAATACTGGCCCGTAGCCCAGGTGTTGGCCAGGTCGCGGTAATGCGGGCTGGCCGGATTGCCCGATTGACCAGGCGTATTCACCGCGCGCGATGCGTCCCAGTTGCCCACATCGACCACCATGCGGAACGAGGCGCCCGCCGTCAGATGGTAGGTGTCGACGTTGTAGCTGGCGGCCATGGGCGTGGCCCACGAGCCGCCGATGCCGCCCACGCCCACATTCAGCTTTTGTCTGGTGGCGTTGTCCACCACGCCGGCGAGCGGGTGCACAAAAATGGCCTGGTGCAGATCGCCCCAGGTCCAGGTTGTGCTGTCGGCGCCCAGCTTGGTTTGCAGCCACTGCATGGCCGGAGCGATGGACGAGAGCAGCACCTGGTCGCGCTCGGCCGGGCTCATCCAGCCTTGCGGGTTTTCCAACACGCTGATCATGCGCGTGGCATTGGTCTCTTTGGCAAAGGTGCGCTCGCTCGCAGCCAGCACCTTGTCGGTCAGCGCTTTTTTCAAGCTGGCATTGCTCCACACCTCGTACAGCGCGGCTGCGGCGCTGTCCTTGGCCATGGTGCCGTCCCAGGCTTTGAGCATGGCCAGGCCTTGGGCGGTTGGCGCGTCATTGCTTTGCAGCGGCGCCAACAGTTTGAGCAGGCGCTGCGCAGGCACGGCGACGATGTCGTTCTGCCAGGCCTCGGAATCGGCCAGGCTGAGCTTTTTGCCGTCCTTGGCCGCCTTCTCAAACAAGGCATGCAGGCGCTGCGCGCGGGCCGCGTCCGCCCATTCGTAACCAATGCCTTTTTGGTAGAGCGGGTGCTTGGGCGGCACGTTGTTCTCGTTGGCGGTCACCACGTAGCCGCGCTGCGGGTTGTATTCCCATGGCAGCTCGTCGCCGTTGCGGTAGCCCGTCCATTCGTAGCGGCCATCGCCGGGCACGGGCAGCAAGCCGTCCCAGTTGGGGCGGATCGGCGTCAGCCCTCCGGGAATCCAGCCGATATTGCCGCTGCTGTCGGCATAGACCTGGTTCTCGCCGGGCGCGCCCCAGCGGTTCATGGCGGCGCGGAACTGGTCGAAATTTTGCGCCCGCATATATTCCATCGAGCCGAAGTAGGGCGCCATGCCCAAGTCCAGCCAGGCGGCGCGCAGTGCATAGGCGCGGTTCTTCTCGGCCGCCAGCACCGGGCCGTGGCGGGTGTACCAGTTCTCCACCATGACCGGCTTGGCCGCACCCTTGACAGCAATGCTCTCCAGCACCTTGGTCATGGGCTCCCAGCGGCCCTGGTACTTGTATTCCTTGCTGTTTTGCGGGTTGGTTTCGTACACGTACAGGTCTTCCTGGTCCATGTAAAAGCGCGTCAGGCCAAAGGCGATGCGGCCGTTGTGGCCGATGGAGATGCCCGGCAGAAACGGCTCGCCAGCGCCAATCACATCCATGCCCGGCGCCGAGATGTGCGAGATATAGCGCAGGCTGGGGGCGCTGTGGGCGCGGTGCGGGTCGCTGCCCAGAATCGGGCGGCCGGTGGTGGTCATGCCAGGCGCAATCGTCCAGTTGTTGCTGCCGTAGCTGGCCAAGGTGTTGGCGTCCGGCTGGTTCAGGGTCGATTCGGACAGCGTCAGCAGCTGCTCGGGCGTCATATTGGCTTGCGTTAGCTTGACGTTGTCCTTGGTAAAGCGCGGGCTGGCGGTGGCCAGGCCGTAGGCGCGTTTGAGCTCTTTGGCGGGGAGGCCGCAAGTGTCCAGGCCCTCGGGCACTTGCACCTTCACATCGGGCACCAGCTCGCGGCGCAGCCAATCGACGCGCGCGCCGTTCTGCTTGCCATCGCAAAAGGCCTGGGCGCGGTCCACCTCGCCGGTAAAGTTCAGGGTCAGGCCATGGTGGCGAATACGCACGGTGTCCTCGGCCGCCCACTGTGCCGGCTTGTAGCCCAGCAGTTTGAACTCCTCGGGCAGCAGGCTGGCGTCGGCCTCAGTCTGCGCGACAAAAGCGTTCACGCCCGCAACAAAAGCCTCGGCCACGCGCTTGGAGTCAGAGCCATAGGCCAGCCATTCGCGGTACATGTCGCCGCGGAAAAGCACGGCCCGCGCTGCTTTGTCGCTCTCCACCCAGGCGGGGCCAAAATCCTGGGCCATCTCGCCCAGGCCGCGCTTGCGCCACAAATCCATCTGCCAGAGCCGGTCGCGCGCGGCCATATAGCCTTGCACCACAAAGGCGTCGTAGGTCGTGCCCGCGTAAATATGCGGCACGCCCCATTGGTCGATCAGCACCTCGGCGGGTTTCTCCAGCCCGGCGATCTTGGCGCTGCTCTGGCTGCTGGGCGCCTGGCCCAAGGAGCTGCAGCCAGCCGCTACCAAGGCGGCAGCCAGTGGCAAGGCCAGCCGCGCAGCGCTGCGGCGGACCGAGGGAAGGGCGGATGTGCGTGGCATGCGGGTCTCCTTGCGGTGGTGGTCAGCGGACAATGCCACGCCCCGCCAGGCCGCGCAATCGTGTTTGCGCCAATGCGCTGTGCGAAGATCGGCAGCTGCGGAGATGCAGCGGGCGGGCCAGGCCCAAGGCTTCTCCAAACTCACCAAGGACAGGCTATGGAACTGCGCCAGCTGCGCTACTTTGTACGGATTGTTGAACTCGGCTCGATGAGCCGGGCCGCGCTGGATTTGGACATGGTGCAGTCGGCGCTGAGCCAGCAGATCAGCCGCCTGGAGTCGGAGCTGTCTACCCGGCTGCTGCAGCGCACGCCGCGTGGCGTGGTGCCGACCGAAGCGGGCCAGGCTTTTTTTCATGAGGCGCAACTCACCTTGCGCCATGCCGAGCAGGCCGTGCATGCGGCGCAGCAGGCGCGGCTGTCGGGGGCGGTGTGCATTGGTTTGTCGCCCACGATATCGAACGTGCTTGGCCTGCCGCTGATGCGCGCTTTGCGCGAGCGTTACCCAGACGTGCGGCTGCACATGGTCTCGGCCCTGTCCGGGCATTTGACTAGCTTGCTCAATGCGCGGCAGATGGATCTGGCGATTCTTTTCGACACCCAGAGCGCCCGCCGCTGGAGCGTGCTGCCCTTGCTGGAAGAGCAGCTCTTTCTCATCCAATCGCGCCAGCACCCGGTGGCGCCGCAAATTCGGCATGGCGAGCCGGTCAGCCTGGAGCAGCTGCAGCAGGTGCCGCTCATCCTGCCTTCGGGCAGCCATGGGCTGCGAAGCTCGGTCATGGCCTCGTTCAGCAGCGCCGGCTTTCAATCGCAAATGGCCATGGAAATTGACTCGCTGACCTTGCTGATGGAAGCGGTAGATGCGGGCATGGGCGCTACCGTGCAGCCTTGGTCGGCCGTGGGCATGTACCGCGATGCGGACGAGCGCTTTCAATGGTCGCAAATGGCTGACGACGCAGTGCGGCGCAAAGCCGCGCTCTGCGCTTTGTCTGAGGACGAGCTCTCGCCCGCCGCGCTCGCCGCCCGCGTGGTGCTGATGGACTGTGTGCGCCAGCTGGTGCAGTCGGGCGACTGGGTAGGCGCAACGCTGAGCGCCTGACCCACGCCGTCACCGGCGTCTGAGTGCGGGTGTGTACAGGCATCACAAAAACTGATGCCCCCATGCCTTTGCCCGCCTGCACGGCGCGGGCCACTCTCTCTACAGTGGGGCGCAACACCTGCGGGCTGCAGTGTTGGCGCGGTTGTTCAGCGCGGCAGCCACGGCGGGGCTTAACCACGTTGAATCGCTGCCGGCCTTGGTCGGTGGTTGCCCATCATGAAAACTGAAGCCTTTGACACCGATGTGCTCATCATCGGTGGTGGCAATGCTGCGCTCTGCGCCGCGCTCATGGCGCGCGAGGCCGGCAGCCGCGTGCTCTTGCTCGAATCTGCGCCGCGTGCCTGGCGCGGCGGCAACTCGGCCCACACCCGCAACCTGCGCTGCATGCACGATGCGCCGCAAGACGTGCTGGTAGAGGCCTATCCCGAAGAGGAATACTGGCAAGACCTGCTCAAGGTCACTGGCGGCATCACCAACGAACACCTGGCGCGCATGGTGATCCGCGCCTCCAGCACCTGCCGCAACTGGATGCGCCAACATGGCGTGCATTTTCAGCCGCCGCTGTCGGGCGCGCTGCATGTGGCGCGCACCAACGCCTTCTTCATGGGCGGCGGCAAAGCGCTGGTGAATGCGTATTACCGCAGTGCCGAAAAGCTGGGCGTGGAGATCCGCTACGAAGCGCCGGTGGACAAGCTCGAAATCGACAACGGCCAGTTCCGGGCCGCGTGGAGCAAGGGCCAGCGCATCACCGCCAAAAGCTGCGTGCTGGCCGCTGGCGGCTTTGAGTCGAACCGCGAATGGCTGCGCGAGGCCTGGGGCCAGAACGAGCGTGGCGAATGGCCGGCCGACAACTTTCTCATCCGCGGCACCGCCTTCAACCAGGGCGTGCTGCTCAAACACATGCTGGACGAGCAACACGCCGACGGCATTGGCGACCCGACGCAGGCGCACATGGTGGCGATTGACGCACGCGCGCCGCTGTACGACGGCGGCATCTGTACACGCATTGATTGCGTCTCGCTGGGCGTGGTGGTGAACCGCGAGGCCCAGCGCTTCTACGATGAGGGCGAAGACTTCTGGCCCAAGCGCTATGCGATCTGGGGCCGTCTGGTGGCGCAGCAGCCGGGACAAATCGCGTATTCGGTCATCGACAGCAAGGCCATTGGCCGCTTCATGCCGCCGGTGTTCCCGGGCGTAAAGGCCGACAGCCTGCCGGAGCTGGCGCAAAAGCTGGGCCTGGATGTGGAGCGCTTCATGCAGACCATGAACGCCTACAACAGCAGCTGCCAAGTGGGCCACTTCGATCACACCGCGCTGGACGACTGCCACACCGAAGGCCTGGCTCCCGCCAAGACGCACTGGGCGCGTCCGCTTGATACCGGGCCTTTCTACGGCTACGCGCTCAAGCCCGGCATCACCTTCACCTATCTGGGTTTGAAGGTGGACGACACCGCCGCCGTGCGCTTTGGCGACCAGGCCAGCCCGAACCTGTTTGTGGCCGGCGAAATGATGGCCGGCAATGTGCTGGGCAAGGGCTATACCGCCGGCGTCGGCATGTCGATTGGCACCGCGTTTGGCCGCATCGCCGGGCGCAATGCGGCGCTGGCAGCCGCCGGCAAACCGGCCGTGCACGGCGCGGTGAAGGACGAGGTCTGAGTCATGAGCATCCAATCTCTGCAAGAACTGGGCAAGCAAGCCCAAACTTTGGCTAGCGGCAAAGTGATCCCCATCATTCCCGCGCCCACCGAGACTGCCGCCGAAGGTGAAGTAGCGCGTGTGATGCAAATCTGCAATGCCTGCCGCTACTGCGAAGGCTTTTGCGCCGTGTTCCCTGCCATGACGCGCCGCCTGGAATTTGGCAAGGCCGACGTGCACTACCTGGCCAATCTGTGCCACAACTGCGGCGCTTGTCTGCACGCCTGTCAGTACGCGCCGCCGCATGAATTTGCCATCAACATTCCCCAGGCCATGGCCGAGGTGCGCGGCCAGACTTACGCCGATTACGCCTGGCCGCCTGCGCTGGGCAAGCTCTACCAGCGCAATGGTTTGACGCTCTCGCTGGCGCTGGTGGCTGGTTTGTCCATCTTCCTGGCGCTGGCCGTGGTTTTGCAAGGTGGCTTAGGCCAGTTGTGGAACCACAACTTGGGCAACAACTTCTACAACCTGTTCCCGCACAACCTGCTGGTCGGCATATTTGCGCCGGTGTTCTTGTTTGTGGTGTTCGCCTTGTTCATGGGCGTGCGCAGTTTCTGGAAAGAGGTCAAGCCCGCCACCAGCGGTGTCGATGTCAGCGGCCCGGCCGCTGCTGAAGCCACGCACGATGTGCTGCGCCTCAAGTACCTCGACGGCGGCCACGGCGACGGTTGCCACAACGAGGATGACGAATACACCTTGAAGCGCCGCCGCTTCCACCACTTCACTTTTTACGGTTTCATGCTGTGCTTTGCGGCTACTGCGCTGGGCACTGTGTACCACTATTTCTTCCAGCTGCCAGCGCCTTACGAGCTGCCCAGCTTGCCCAAGCTCTTGGGCGCAGTCGGTGGCGTGAGCATGCTCATCGGCACGGCCGGCCTCTGGCATCTGAACCGTAGCCGCCACCCGCTGCACGGCGATGCCAAGCAAAAGCCGATGGACCTGGGCTTTATCGCGCTGCTGTTCCTCGTCTCTGCCAGCGGCCTGGCGCTGTGGTTGGGCCGAGGCACGCCCGCGCTCGCCTTGCTGCTGTGTCTGCACCTGGGCGCGGTGATGGCGCTGTTCGCCACGCTGCCTTACGGCAAATTTGCGCACGGCGTGTTTCGCAGTGCTTCGCTGTTGCGCCACGCGGTGGAAAAGCGTGAGCCCAGCCCCATCGGCCTGGGTGCGGACTGAGAGCGTATTCACAAGCAATTCGCTGCTGCGCAGAGATCGTCCACACGCGCTCATCTCTGCCCATCCACAGGCGCTGCCCTGTACCTGTTTCCCAAAGCGAGCCGGTTCACCGGCTCCCACCCTGCCAAGGAGGCAACCCATGATGAAAAAACGCCAATTTCTGCGCGCCACGGCGGCTGCCGCTGCGCTGCTGAGTCTGGGCACGGCGGCGAGCGCTGCGCCCGATTGGATTCCCAACAAACCGGTGACCTTGGTCGTCGGCTTTGCCGCTGGTGGCGCGGCCGATGCGGCTGCGCGCCTGGTGGCCAAAAAGCTGGGCGAGAACATCGGCCAGACCGTGGTGGTCGACAACCGCGGCGGCGCAGGCGGCAACATCGCGCACCAATTCGTCGCCAAAGGCCCGGCCGATGGCACGGTGCTGCTGTTCGGCTCGGTCGGGCCGCTGACGATTGCGCCGCACATCATGAAGGTCGGCTACGACCCGTTCAAAGATCTGGCGCCCATCTCCGGCGGCGTCAATTTTCCCAACGTGCTGGTGGTGCACAAGGGAGCGGGCGTGAAGAACCTGGCCGAGTTTGTAGCGCTGGCCAAGCAAGCGCCCGGCAAGGTGGATTACGCATCGACTGGTGCGGGCTCCGCCTCGCACCTGGCGGGCGAGCTGTTCAACCAGCGCGCGGGCGTGGACATGGTGCACGTGCCCTACAAAGGCGGCGCACCGGCTTTGCAGGATTTGATTGGCGAGCGCGTCACCTCGTACTTCGCCGCGCCACCTACCGCGCTGCCGCACATCGAAACGGGCAAGCTCATCCCGCTGGCCACCACCGGCCTCACGCGCCCGGCTTACATGCCCAATATTCCGACCGTGGCCGAAGCCGGCTACCCCGGTTTTGAAGCGCTGAACTGGTATGCGTTTGTGGCCCCGGGCAAAACGCCAGCGCCCGTGCTGGACCGCTGGAATCTGGAAATCGTCAAAGTGCTCAAAGACCCCGAAGTGGCCGAAGCGCTGAAGGTGCACGGCCTGACGCCGCAGCCCACCACGCGCGCCGAGTTCACGGCCTTCATGAAGAAGGAATACGAGCAGTGGGGCAAGGTGGTGAAAGAACGCAAGATCTCGATGAACTGATTGCGCGCGCCGCTCCCTCAAAAAAACAAGCCCATGGTGCAGAGCCATGGGCTTGTTTTTTTTATTCCAGCGGGCGTATGCCTTCGGGCTGCACCAGTACCGATTCGTCGGTAAAGAACAGCCCCAGCGGAAAGCGCTGGCCGGCCAGGTAATCGTCGAGCGATTTGACGACCAGCGGGCTGCGCAGCAAACCCTCGGCGTCGGCGGCGCGAATCTCTTCGGGTGTCATCCACACGGTGCGGCGCACGCCGTCGTCGAGTGGCTGGCCTTCGTGGAAAGTGCCCAGCGTGCCGGTGAAGGAAAAGCGCATATAGGTGGTATCGGTGCCCGTCTTGGTGCGCACAAAACGGTTCATGTACACGCCCAGCAGCGCCGTGGCCTTGAAGTCGAAAGCCGTCTCTTCCAACACCTCGCGTACGCAAGCCTGGATGGGCGATTCGCCGGGGTCCAGGTGGCCGGCCGGATTGTTCAGGCGGATGCCGTCCGAGGTGTCTTCCTCTACCAGCAAAAATCGGCCATCGCGCTCAATGACGGCGGCCACGGTGACATTGGGTTTCCAGCGGTGGGGCATGCGGCATTATGTGCGAAGTCGCAGCGATCGGAAAAACCCCTTCCATGGTCTGCATCAATGGCTGCTGCGCAAAAACTGCTGCAGCTCCGGCGTCTGCGGGTGGGCAAACAGTTGCTCGGGGTGGCCGCACTCGTGCACCTTGCCCTGGTGCATGAAAACCACACGGTCGCTCACCTTGCGCGCAAAGTTCATCTCGTGCGTCACCATGATCAGCGTCATGCCTTGCTCGGCCAGTTGCTCCACCACGCCGAGCACCTCGCCCACCAGTTCGGGGTCGAGCGCTGAGGTCACCTCGTCGCAAAGCAAAATCTCCGGGTCCATGGCCAGGGCGCGGGCAATCGCCACGCGCTGCTGCTGGCCGCCCGAGAGCTGGTCGGGCATGGCGTGGAACTTGTCGGCCAGGCCCACGCGGGCCAGCAATTGCTGCGCCTGCTGCTCGGCACTGGCATCGGGCTGGTTGTTCACCAGGCGCGGCGCCAGCATCACGTTCTTGCCCACGCTCAGGTGCGGAAACAGGTTGAAGTTCTGGAAGATCATGCCCACGTTGCGGCGCAGTTCGCGCAGCTGCTGCGGCTGCTGGCTGTCCACGCGCAGGCCGTGCACCTGCAGCTCGCCGTCCTGGTAGTCCTCCAGCCCGTTGATACAGCGCAGCAGCGTGCTTTTGCCCGAGCCGCTTTTGCCGATGATGCAGACCACCTCGCTGCGCGCAATCTGCAGGTCTACACCTTTGAGCACTTCGTTGCTGCCATAGCGCTTGCGCAGTTGGCGGATATCGACAAGGGGCTGGGTCGGAGGGTGAGAGGCGATCATGGCGTTGCAAAGAGAGAGCGGAGGTTGGGGGAGAGCGGGTGGGCACATCAGCGCTTGGGGCGCAAGCGTTTTTCCAGGCGTTGGCTCCACAGCGAGAGCGGGAAGCACAGCGCAAAGTACAGCGCTGCCACCAGGCCGTAAATCTTGAAAGGCTCGTAGGTGGCGTTGGCCACCAGCTGGCCGACCTTGGTGATTTCGACAAAGCCGATCACGCTGGTCAGCGCCGTGGCCTTGATGATCTGCACCACAAAGCCGGTGGTGGGCGCGATCGACAGGCGCAGCGCCTGCGGCAGGATGATGTGGCGCAGCTGCTCGCCAAAACCCATGGCCAGGCAGGCCGAGGCTTCCCACTGGCCCTTGGGCACGGCGTTCACCGCGCCGCGCCAGATGTCGCACAAATACGCGGCCGAATACAGGCTCAGGCACACGCAGGCCGAGAGCAGGGGCGATGCGTCCAGGCCCAGCATGGCCAGGCCGAAGTACACCAGAAAAATCTGCATCAGCAGCGGCGTGCCCTGGAACACTTGCACATAGGCGGCCACGGCGCGTTCTGCGCCCGGCACGCGGCTGATGCGCAGCACCAGCAAAGCCATGCCGAGCAGTCCGCCCAGTGCAAAGGCGATGAGGGACAAGCCCACCGTCCAGCGCAGCGCCAGCAGCAGTTGGGTGGCGATCATCCAGTTGCTAAATTCCACCATGGGGTCGGCTCCTGTCAGCGGCGGTTGAAAATGAAACGGGGCCCGATCCAGTTGAGCAGGCTGCGCAGCAGCACGGCCAGGCCGAGGTAGACGACGGTGACCACGATGTAGGCCTCGAAGCTGCGAAAGCTGCGGCTGGCGATCAGGTTGGCGGCGTAGGAGATCTCTTCGGTCGAGATCTGGCTGCACACTGACGAGCCCAGCATCACGATGATGATTTGCCCCACCAGCGCCGGCCACACGCGGCCCAGCGAAGGCGGCAGCACCACGCGCGAGAACACTTGCCACGGCGTCAGCGCCAGGCTGTTGGCCGCTTCGATCTGGCCGCGCGGTGTGGCCTCGATACCGGCGCGAATTTGCTCGCAGGCATAGGCGCCCAGGTTCAGCACCATGGCCAGCATGCCGGCTACCTCAGGCGGCAGGCGCAGGCCGAGCGAGGGCAAACCAAAAAACAGAAAGAACAGCTGGATGATGAAGGGCGTGTTGCGAAACAGCTCCACATAGCTGCTCACCAGCCAACGCAACCAGGGCGCGCCATACACGCGGCTCCAGGCGCAGCCAATGCCCAGGCCCACGCCCAGCGGCGTGGCCACCAGGGTCAGCAGGCAGGTGAGCGCCAGGCCTTTGAGCAGCATGGGCCAGGCGGCAAGAATCGGGGTGAACTCCATGGGTGGTGATGGCTGTGCGGTGAGGGTGAGAGGAGCAGGCGGTGCTCAAGCACCGCCTGCGCGGGGCGTGCGGGCGCGGCCTCAGTCAGGCAGGTTGCCGGTGCCACGGCCCAGCCACTTTTGCGAGTAGCTCTCCAACGTGCCGTCCTGCTTGGCGCTGCGCAAAATCTCGTTGACCTTGTTGAGCAGCGTGGTCTCGCCCTTGCGCAGGCCCACATAGTTGGGCGAATCCTTGATCAGCAGCTTGTACTCGGCATCGACCTTGGGGTTCTTCTGCAGCGCGGCGGCAGCCACGGCAGCGCCCACGGTGACGAACTGGGTCTGCTGCGTCATGAAGGCGGCCATGGTGGCGCTGTCGTCTTCAAAGCGCTGGATCTTGAGCGAGGCCGGTGCCAGTTTGACGAGCGCATCGTCCTGGATGGTGCCGCGTGTCACCGCCATGGTCTTGCCTGCCAGATCGTCAAACGATTTGACGCTGAGGTTCTTGGGCCCGAACACCGCCTGGAAGAAAGGCGCGTACGAGGTCGTGAAGTCGATCACCTTCTCGCGCTCGGGCGTCTTGCCCAGGGCCGAGACGATCAGGTCGATCTTCTTGGCTTCGAGGAAGGGAATGCGGTTGGGCGTGGTCACCGGCATCAGATTGGCCTTGACGCCGAGCTTGTCGGCAATCAGCTGCGCCACCGCCACATCCACGCCGGTCGGCTTGAAATCCGGGCCCATATAGCCATAAGGCGGGTAGTCGGTAGGAATGCCGATGGTGATGGACTTCTTGTCCAGCACGCGCTGCAGGGCATCGTCTTGGGCCCAGCTGCCCGAGCAGACAAAGCTGCTTGCCACAGCGATGGAACAGGCCAGAAAACCGCGCTTGGTGAATTGCATGAAAGGCTCCAGTGAGTGAGGGATGCCAGGCTCTATTGCAGATAGCGTGCCAAGCGCTGCCGCCGGGCCGGGCGGGCGCCGGCGAGCGTTCTCAGGTCCTTGTTTCTGAATGTGTTTTTCTCTGGTGTAGGCCGTTAGATGCAAGCAGGCATTGCTTTTGCATGGAGGGGCGGGTGTGGATGAAATATTTGTTCGAACTAACCTTTTTGGTGAAACCCCTGTTTCTATTTGGTGCACGGCGCACCAAGATGTGAAACACCCGTGGTGCTACTGCAGCAGGAGTTTCCGATGCGCAAGATGACTGTCAAAACCCCACTCGATGCGCGCTTGCGCGAAGCCTATGTCAGCCTGCCCGACGCCGAGCGCCGCCTGGCCGACGTGGCCTTGAAGCGCGGCTTTGAGCTGCAAGGCTTCAGCGCCACAGAAATGGCTTTGCAAGCCGGCGTCTCCAAGGCCACGGCGGCGCGCTTTTTCCGCCGCCTGGGCTATGCCGACTTTGCCGAATTCCGCCAGGCTTTGCGCACGCAAGGCGAGCAGTATTCGCCGTTTGCCCGCTTTGGCGAGACCGGCGCGCAGGCCAACGAGCCAGGCCATCCGCTGCGTGCTCACCTGGCTGCCGATGCGCGGCGTTTGGCGCAGTGGGCGCAGACGGTGGACAGCGCGCCCGCTGAAAAAGCGGTGCACCTGTTGGCTGCGGCACGCAAGATTTGGGTGGTCGGTTTTCGCCACAGCTATGTGACGGCTTTTTATGCGCAGTCGCTGCTGGCGCAAGTGCGCCCCGATGTGCTGGGCCTGAACGACCCGGCAGGCCGCGAGGCCGATTGGCTGGCCGCTGCCAGCCCACAAGATGTTTTGCTGGCGGTGGATTTTCGCCGTCGCAGCCAGCGCTTGCCGGCCTTGCTGGCAGGCGCTGCCGCCGTGCCATTGCCTTTGCTGCTGATCACCGATTGCCCGGCTTCGCGCCTCGATGCGCAAGCCGCCCAAGTGCTGCGCTGCGATGGTCTGGCGCAGACCGATCTGTTCGATTCGTATGCCGGCGCGGTCAGCCTGATCAACTACCTGGCCACCGCCGTAGCACGCCAGCGCGGTACGCGTGCGCAAGAGCAACTGCAACGCATAGAACACATCCATGTGGCGCTGGACGATCTGGCGCCCACTCCCTGAATTTTTTGTCCGACTTGCCCTGAAGAAAGAGAAACTGTTGATGCAAGCAAACCCATTGCCAACCTTGCCCCTGAGCTGTTTTGACAACCCTGCGCGTGACCGTGCACAAGCCTATGGCGCGCGCCGTACCGAGATACTGGGCCAGGCCGCGCTGGCACAAGCCCGCCAGGCGCTGAGCCACTGGCAAGGCTATGCGGTCACGCCGCTGCACAGCCTGCCCGCGCTGGCGCAAGAGCTGGGCGTGGCAGCAGTGCACTACAAAGACGAAGGTGGCCGCTTTGGCCTGGGCAGCTTCAAGGCGCTGGGCGGTGCGTATGCCGTGGCGCGCCTGCTGTGCCGCGAGCTGGGCGCCAAGCTGGGCCGCACGCTGAGCAGCCAGGATTTGCAGGCGCCCGAAGTGCGTGCGCTGTGTGCCGACATCACCGTCACCTGCGCAACCGACGGCAACCATGGCCGCTCGGTCGCCTGGGGCGCACAGCTGTTTGGCTGCCGTTGCGTGATCTACATCCACGCCACCGTCAGCGAAGGCCGCAAACAAGCCATCGCCAAGTACGGTGCTGATGTGGTGCGCACTGCAGGCAACTACGACGACGCCGTGCGCCAGGCCGACAGTGACGCCAAGCTGCACGGGCGCTTTGTCATATCGGACACCTCGTACCCTGGCTACATGGACGTGCCACGCGATGTGATGCAGGGCTACCAGCTGATGGTCGACGAAGCCGCCACGCAGCTGGCGCAGCGCCCCACGCATATTTTTGTGCAAGCGGGCGTGGGTGGTTTGGCCGCTGCGGTGTGCGCCTATTTCTGGGAGCGCGACGGAGCTGAGCGCCCGGTGTTTGTGGTGGTGGAGCCTGACCGCGCCGACTGCCTGGCGCAAAGCGGCAAGGCCGGCGCCATCACCGCGGTGACGGGCGATCTGGACACCTTGATGGCCGGCCTGGCCTGCGGCGAGGTATCGCACCTGGCCTGGGAGATTCTGGAAAAAGGCACGGACGCTTTCGCCGTGATCTCAGACCAGGCCGCAGTAGCCGCCATGCGTTTGATGGCCTACCCGCTGCAAAACGACCCGGTGGTGGTGGCCGGCGAATCTGCGGTGGCCGGGGTGGCCGCTGCCGTGGCCGCTTGCCAGAGCGCTCAGGCGCGCGCCAGCTTGGGGCTGACGGCAGAAAGCCGCATTCTCTTCTTCGGCAGCGAAGCCGCTACCGACCCCGTGCTGTACGAAGAACTGGTAGGCGAAAGCGCTGCCTCGGTGCAGCAACGCGCCGAGCGCCAAGCAGCCAAGGCAACAGCATGAGCGCAGCACTGCAGATCAATGGCCCCCGTTTGCTGCAAAGCTTGCACGAGCTAGGCCAATTTGGCGCTTTGCCCGGTGGCGGCACCAACCGCCTGGCTTTGAGCGATGCGGACAAGGCTGCCCGCGATTGGACCGTGGCGCAAATGCAAGCGCTGGGCATGAGCGTGCAGGTGGACGCCATCGGCAACGTGGTCGCCACTTACGCGGGCAGCGAGGCTTTGCCGCCGGTGATGACCGGCAGCCATATCGACACAGTGCGCACCGGCGGCTTGTACGACGGCAACTACGGCGTGATGGCCGGGCTCGAAGTGGTGGCCACCTTGCGTGCTGCCGGTGTGCGCACGCGCCGGCCGATCCAGGTGGCTTTCTTTAGCAACGAAGAAGGGGCCCGCTTTCAGCCCGACATGATGGGCAGCCTGGTGCTGGTGGGCGGCATGGCGCTGCAAGAAGCGCTGGCGGTGAAAGCTGTCGACAACGGCGCTACCGTAGGCGCTGAGCTGCAGCGCATTGGCTACGCAGGCAGTGCGCCGGTAGGTGCGCCGCAAGTGGATTGCTTTGTGGAACTGCACATCGAGCAAGGCCCGGTGCTGGAGCAAGAGGGCGTGCAAATTGGCGTGGTCGAAGGCGTGCAAGGCATTTGCTGGATGGAGTTCAGCTTTGACGGCACCAGCAACCACGCCGGCACCACGCCCATGGCTTTGCGCCACGACGCCGGCGTTTGCGCCATGCGCACAGCCGCATTTGTTGCAGAGCTGGTTGCGCGTTACGGCGGGCGCCAGTTGGGCACCGTGGGCGCTTTGCAGCTCAAGCCTAATCTCATCAACGTCATTCCCGCGCAAGCAGTGATGACGGTTGATCTGCGCAACACCGATGGCGCTTTGCTACAGCAAGCGCAGGCCGAAGTACTGGCCTTTGCCCGCCAGTTGGCAGCCGAGCAAGGCGTGCGTTTTTCGCACCGCCAACTGGCCGATTTTGCGCCGGTGGCGTTCGATGCCGCACTGGTGAGCAGCGTGGAACGCCACGCGCAGGCCCAGGGCTTGTCCACCTTGCGCATGCCCAGCGGCGCCGGGCATGACGCGCAAATGTTGGCGCGTGTCTGCCCCACGGCCATGGTGTTTGTGCCATCGGCCGGCGGCCTGTCGCACAACGTGCGTGAACACACCGATGCCGAGCAACTGGTGCAAGGCGCAAACGTGTTGCTGCAAGTGCTGCTGGAACAAGCGCAGCGTGCATAAGACAAGCAGCTATTGAAACCCAGGCAGCTGGCGCGGCAAGGCCTGCGCCAGCTGCCACCAAATACATGGAAAAACAAGAATGACCCGTATTGTCAACGTCGCCCTGGGCCAGCTCGGCCCGGTGCAAAAAGCCGATTCCCGCGCCGCCGTGGTGGCGCGTTTGTGCAGCATGATGCGCGAGGCCAAAAGCCTGGGCGCCGACGTCATCGTCTACCCCGAGCTGGCGCTGACCACCTTCTTCCCGCGCTGGTATATCGAAGACCGGCAAGAGCTGCACAGCTACTACGAGCACAGCATGCCCAATGCCAGCACGCAGCCGCTGTTCGACCTGGCGCGTGAGCTGGGCATCGGCTTTTACCTGGGCTATGCCGAGCTGGCCAACGAGGGCGGCCAGATCGGCCAGTACAACACCTCGATCCTGGTGAACAAGGCCGGCCAGATCATCGGCAAGTACCGCAAGATCCATGTGCCCGGCCATTTTGAGCACGAGCCCTGGCGCAAATTCCAGCACCTGGAAAAACGCTACTTCACGCCCGGCGAGCGCTTTGGCGTGACCGAGGCCTTTGGCGGCGTGGTGGGCATGGCCTTGTGCAACGACCGCCGCTGGCCTGAAACCTACCGCGTGATGGCGCTGCAGGGCGCCGAGATGATTTTTATCGGCTACAACACGCCGGTGCACAACGCGCCCGCGCCGCTGCACGACGACCTCTCGCTCTTCCACAACCAACTGGCCGTGCAGGCAGGCGCCTACCAGAACGGCTGCTGGGTGGCCAGCGTGGCCAAGGGCGGCGTGGAAGAGGGCGTGGACAGCATTGCCGGCAGCCTGCTGGTGGCGCCCAGCGGCGAAGTAGTGGCGCGCTGCGTGACCAAGGACGACGAAGTGGTGCTGGGCCGCGCCGACCTGGATTTCTGCGCCGTCTACAAACGCACCACCTTCAATTTCGACCTGCACCGCCACCCCGAATGCTATGGCCTGATTGCCAGCCGCAAAGGCGAGACGCTGGACGCCAAGGGCCAGCCCATCGCGCCCGCGCAGCGCCGCTGGCCGGCAGTGGCGGTGTAGTACCACGCTGAAACGGGTCGCCTGGGGTGGCCCGTTCTACTGGTTTCTGCGGGGACATGGCGCTGCCAGTGCCATTGTTTCGGCAGTACGTACGGCCAGCCCCCGCAACAAAGCCTGCGCGGTCATATCACCAACCCAGCACGAAGACTCTCAAAGTCCAGAGCTTTGCCTGTTTCGCCACTTGGCTGGTGCGCACCATATTCCTTGGAAAATGGGCTGTTATTTAATGGTTTCTGCGGGGACATGGCGCTGCCAGTGCCTTTGTTTCGGCAGTACGATAGCAGGATGCAAACCACAGCCACCCCTATCGCTGCTGCCGCCGTCTATGCTGAACGCCGCGCCCGAGTTGCGCGCCAGCTGGGCGAGGGCGGTATCGCCATCATCCCCACCGCGCCCGAGCGCATGCGTAACCGCGACAGCGATTACCTGTACCGGCACGACAGCTACTTCTACTACCTGACCGGTTTCAGCGAGCCCAATGCCACGCTGGTGATCACCGCCGACGGCAAAAGCACGCTGTTTTGCGCGCCCAAGGATCTGGCCCGCGAGATCTGGGATGGCTACCGCCTGGGCCCCGATGCCGCCGTGCCCACGCTGGGCGTGAACGAGGCTTTTGCCAGCACCGAGCGCGATGCGCGCATGGCCAAGATGCTGGAAAACCGCAGCACCGTGTGGTACCCGTTTGCCATTCACCAAGGCCTGGAAGGCACGCTGGCGCAGTGGCTCAACGCGGTGCGCGCCCGTGCCCGCTATGGCGCGCTGGTGCCCGAGCAGCAGCGCGATCTGTGCGCGATTCTCGATGAAATGCGGCTGATCAAGGACGAGCACGAGCTGCCAATTTTGCGCCGCGCTGGTGTCATCAGCGCCCGCGCCCATATTCTGGCCATGCAGCGCTCGGCCCGCATGCTGCGCGCCGGCCAGGATTTGCGCGAATACCATCTGGACGCCGAGCTGCTGCAGGCTTTCCGCGAATACGGCTCGCAGTACCCTGCGTATGGCTCCATCGTGGCCGGTGGCGCCAACGCCTGCGTGCTGCACTACCGTGCGGATGCCGCGCAAATCAAGAGCGGCGATCTGGTGCTGATCGACGCGGGCTGCGAGCTCGACGGCTACGCCAGCGACATCACCCGTACCTTTCCCGCCAACGGCAAGTTCACGGGCCCGCAGCGCGCGCTGTACGACCTGGTGCTGGCCAGCCAGTACGCTGCGATTGAGCAAGCCAAGCCAGGCAAGCGCTTCAACGACATGCACGACGCGACCGTCGCCGTGCTGGCGCAAGGCATGCTCGATCTGGGCCTGCTCGACAAGAACGTGGTGGGCGGCGTGCAGGACGTGATCGAGAACCGCAGCTACTTCCAGTTCTACATGCACCGCACCGGCCACTGGATGGGCATGGACGTGCACGATTGCGGCAGCTATGTGGAGCCCAGCGAGCTGGGCCACATCAGCGAGCGCCGCGATCCGCTCTCGGGCGAGCTGATCTTGAACCGCCCGAGCCGCATCCTCAAGCCCGGCATGATCTCGACCATCGAGCCCGGCATCTATGTGCGCCCGGCCGACGGCGTGCCCGAGCAGTTCCACAACATCGGCATCCGCATTGAAGACGATGCGCTGATCACCGAAGACGGTTGTGAGCTGCTGACGCGCAATGTGCCGGTGGAAGCCGATGAGATTGAAGCGCTGATGCGGGAAGGGGCAGAGGTGCCGGCTGCGCTGTAAAGCGCGGCTTAGCTTTTCGCAGCGCTCATGTCGCACACTGCGAGTGCCTTTGGTTAGGCGCTCGCAGTTTTTTTATGGGGTTTTGTTATTGCTTGCGGGTTGGCTGCGAACGCGTAGCGGTGGGCGTCCGTTTACTCTGCGAGGACGTCTGCGCTTCGCGCAGATGCCGGGATGTGCGCCCGGCGGCGCAGTCACTTTCATTGCGCCGCCAATGAAAGTAACCAAAGCAAGGCGGCCCCTGCTGCCTGCGTCCCTTTGAATTTCGCTTTGGCGAAATTCAAGAGGGCAACCTGCGAGTGCTCGGGCGTGGCCTGCACCGTGAAACTCACTGCGAGCCAAAGGCTCTCCGTTCAAACAGACACGGTGAGTCAGAGCACGAAGCAGTTGCACTCTGCGGTGCAACTGCCAGCCCACGCCCTGTGCTCCTCGGCGCATGCAAAAGGGGTGGGGCCGGGATAGCTTCGTGGATGAGCGGAGGTCGTTAACGATGGCTGACGGTTTTTTCTCCCACTTCTCCCTCCAGCGGGAGAAGGAGTAGACAGCCAACAGCCAGAAACTCGCACCTGTCGTAGTTAGTGAGCGCAGCCCTGGCAGGCTGTTGGTAGTTCCTCCACCCCTTCAGCCTGCGCCTGCGATCGGAGTAAACGGCGGCGGTTTGGCTGCCGCAGGACAGCCAAACTTCGTGCTCTGACTCGCAGACGCTGTTTGAGCGGAGCGCCTTGGCGCGGAGGGAGTTGGTATGCGCGCCGCCGTTTGCTTCGAGCGCAGGTTGCCGCGAAAGATTCGCTTTGCGAAGCTTTCGGGGACGCTGGATGTAGGGCACGTTTCTTTGC